>CALLBH010000018.1 GCA_938001945.1 uncultured Robiginitomaculum sp. | reverse complement strand
GCCCGCGCAGCAAGCTGAAATGGGCGCGCTACCCTTTTGGGCCTGCGCAGCGAAACTGGCGCGTCACTTTGTTGATGAACGGTTTTCGGATGAGGGTTTAACGGAAATTTGTGAAGACGCTTACGACTTCCCTGTCCCTATGGTCACAGCGGATGGCTACGCCCTTGACCCGGCCATGCCAGAGCCAAAAAATGACTTTTTCTTAGAGCTCTTTCACGGCCCAACCCTTGCCTTTAAAGATTTTGCCGCGCGCTTTATGGGGCGCAGCGTATCGCGCCTCATGGAGGATGGTGACAGCCGCACAATATTAGTGGCCACATCTGGCGATACGGGCGGCGCGATTGGGTATAGTTTTCTCAATCAACGCGGAACGAAAGTGTTTATTCTCTATCCCGAAGGCGGCGTTTCGGACATTCAAGAGCAGCAACTGACCACGATGGGCGCAAAGAGTAATGTCCACGCGCTGCGCGTCACGGGCAGCTTTGATGATTGCCAAGCCCTTGTGAAAGCAGCATTTGCCGATGAGGCAATGACGGCCAAGCATAACCTCATGAGCGCTAATTCGATCAATGTCGGCCGCGTTGTTCCGCAGAGCTTCTATTATTTCTGGGCGAGCCTGCAGGCCAAAGCCGCTTATCCGACCCGTCCATTGGTGTTTTCCATACCGTCAGGCAATCTTGGAAATCTAACAGGCGGCCTAATCGCCAAGAAAATGGGCGCGCCCATTGACCGTTTTGTCGTCGGCCACAATTCTAACGATCCGTTCATTGATTACCTTAAAACGGGTGAATATGCCCCGCGTCCGTCTGTGCCGACGCTGTCTAACGCCATGGATATTGGCCGTCCGAATAATTTTCCGCGCATCCTAGAGCTATTTGACGGTAATTTGGACGAGATACGTAAATCGGTCTGGGGCGCAAGTTTCTCCGACGAAGATACAGCGCGCCATATGCGCCGCTATTTCAATACCACGGGTTACGTCATGTGCCCTCATACCGCTGTTGGTCACCTGGCCATTGAGGCATTCCGCGGAGATGTCGATATTGATTTTACCCAAATCACAGTTGCCACAGCCCATCCCAGCAAGTTCAAAACAGATGTAGAGCGTATCATTCGCGATGATATTAAAATGCCCAAAGCGCTTTCCAAGTTAATGAAAAAAAGCCAGCTCATCACAGAGATGGAGCCCAATCTACTTGCGCTTAAAGGCGTCTTGGCATCGGTTAAGTAATGCGCCTCACCCGCACTGAATACGACACTGCACTTAACGCGGGGACATTAAAACTCGCCTTTGTTGGCATGTCTAATATCGGCAAAAGCTATGCCAGCCGCGCAATACATAGGGCGCATGGCCTGCCGATTATTGATAATGACGCGCTTATCGGCAACGCGCTCGGATTGGCGGATATGCAAGCCCTCGCCGATTGGATGCACTATCCCGATCACCCCGATCACAGCGCGCGGGCCAAAACATATGTTCGGCATGAAGACGATATTTTGGCACAAAGCCTCTCGCGCGATACGGGCGGAATTTATGACCTGACCGGAAGCGTCATATATTGCCATGACGCAGCTTTAACAGAGCTAAAACAGCGTGCATTGGTGGTTCACATCAAGGCGCAGGACAGCGATCTTGCGCGCTTGCAGCAGTTGTTTTTCGACAACCCCAAACCCCTGATTTGGGACAAGGCTTTTACACAAAGTGACGGGCAAGACGCGACCTCAGCCATGGTTGAGAGCTACCCGAAACTCCTAAAAAGCCGTCAAAATGGCTATAAAGCGCTATCTGATATCAGCATAGAATCGATTAAATTCAAAGACTTGTCAGGAAATGCTATGACAAAATTAATCGGCCAATCACTCCCAGCCAATTAGCAGCTCGCTTCGCGCTATATCGGCGAGCATCTCGCAATGATCATCCTGCGCGTTTAGGCACGGCACCATATCAAAATGGGTTCCGCCCGCTTCCATAAAATCATGCTTGGCCTCAATCGCAATCTCTTCGAGCGTTTCAAGACAATCGGCGGCAAAGCCCGGCGTAATACAGAGCACTTTGGTCTGTCCCTCTTCGGCCAGGGCTTCCAAAGTCTTGTCGGTGTAAGGTTGAAGCCACGCTTTCGGTCCGAACCGCGATTGGAATGTCAGCATAAATTTACTTGCCCGCGACCCTAGTTTCTTTCGCATCAATTCAACCGTCGCCTCGCATTCATCACGGTAAGGATCGCCCTTTTCGACCATTTCTTGCGGGAGGCCATGGAAGCTAGCGATGATCCGGTCAGGCTCCCAGCCCAGTGTTTCAATGCGATCTTCAATCGATTTCACCAGCGCGTCAATATAGGCTGGATTTTCATAGTAATTACGAAGAAATCTAAGCTCCGGCATGTCGCGCTTTTTCTTAAGCGCAAAAAATACGCCGTCATAAACAGACGCCGTCGTTGCGGCGGCATATTGCGGATACAGCGGCAGGACCGCAACGCGGGTTATGCCTTGCGCCGCAAATTCGTCCATCGCTTTGGGAATAGATGGATTACCGTAACGCATAGCGACTTTGACCTCTACGCTACCGCCCATACGGCTCTGCACTTTCGCGGCTTGCTGGCGCGTGATCTCGATAAGCGGCGCTTCACTGCCCTCTTCGCCCCAAACCTTGGAATATGCCTTGGCGGATTTAGCAGGGCGCACGCGCAAGATAATGCCGTGGAGTATCCAGCACCATATCCACCGTGACAGTTCAATCACGCGGTGATCATGCAAAAACTGAAACAAATATTTACGAACGGCTTTGGCATTTGGCGCATCAGGCGAGCCTAAATTGACCAATAATAATCCGGATTTTTCAGCCATTGTAACTCCACTCAAAGTTTGATGCTCATGCTACGTCTGAAACGCAAGCACAGACGTGACGGAAAAGCCTTTTTTTGTCGTATGTTTTCTGTCAAAAGGTTTTTAACAGAATCTGATCGCATCTGCGACAGTTATAACACCGCACTAGGATGACACTCATGACATTGGCTTCGCGCTCTTCTCTCTCTCGCAACTCGCTAAAATGGACAGCAATGGGGGTCAGCGCAGTCGCACTTCTGATCGCATCCGGATGTCAGCAAAACACCAGAAGCACTGAGGCAGGATCATCTTACGAAGATCAGGCCACACCCACTGAGGCCGCCGTTGAAGTTGACGTCGAAGAAGCTGCGCCAGCCACGCCGCCTGCAAGTACAACACAATCACGCGCCGCAGAGATGCTACGCGGCGGCGATGACGCCACACCTCAGCAAGCCAAAGAGTTTCTAGAAGCTGCCGCCAAAGACATCGAAGCCATGAATGAATATGCTTCTCGCGCGGCGTGGGTGAACGCCAATTTTATTACCGAAGACACGGCATGGCTGCTAACTAAGGCGTCCACAGAATATGCCCTAATGCAGACCCGCCTTGCCAATGGCGCGAAGAAATTTAACGACATCAAACTGCCCGCTGACATGGAACGTAAAATGGGCACGCTAAAGCGCGGGAGTAATTTCCCGGCTCCGGAGACCGAGGGCTCAGCCGCGCGTCTTGCCGGCATTATGACAAAATTAGACGGGCTATACGGTAAAGGCAGCTTTGCTGTTGATGTTGAAGATCCGCGTATCATCGCACTTCTGGATCGCAATAAAAAAGGCGATGACGACTTTGGTAAGCTAGGCGAAGAAGCGCCGAGAGGCACAATTCATTTAGGGCAAGCCTCCCGAATCATGGCGCAATCACGTGACCCCGAACTGCTTCAAACTATGTGGGAAGGCTGGCGCACAATTTCCCCGCCCATGGCCAAAGATTATGACAACATGGTCGGCATCGTGAATGAAGGCTCCCGCGAGCTTGGCTTTAAAGATACGGGCGCATTATGGCGCTCTGGCTATGATATGCCGGCTGATGACTTCACCAAAGAAGCAGACCGTCTTTGGGGGCAAGTTAAGCCGCTCTATAATCAACTCCACTGCTATGTGCGTTTTGAACTAAACGCGGAATATGGCGATGACGTCGTGCCGCTGGATCAACCCATTCGCGCAGACTTGCTCGGCAATATGTGGGCCCAGCAATGGGGTAATGTATATGATGTGGTTGAGCCAAAAGGGTTTGACGCCAAATCAGTCGATATCACGGCCCTGCTCGTGGAAAATGGTTACGACCAAGAAAAAATGGTCCGCGCTGGCGAGGCCTTCTTTACCTCTATGGGTTTTGAGCCCCTCCCCGACACATTTTGGAAGCGCTCGCTAATTACAAAACCGGCTGATCGTGACGTGCAATGTCATGCCTCGGCGTGGGACATTGACGATAAAGAAGATATTCGTATCAAGATGTGCACAACGATTACGGGCGAAGATTTCCAAACCGTCCATCACGAACTTGGTCACAATATCTACCAGCGCGCTTATCAAGATCAGCCTGTGTTTTATAAAACAGGCGCAAATGATGGTTTTCACGAGGCCATTGGCGATATGATCGGCCTGTCCATCACACCGGAATATTTGGTCAAAATCGACCTGATGGACGAAAAAGACGTTCCGAGTGCTGAGGGCGACATTCCGATCTTGCTTCGCCAAGGCATGGACAAAGTCGCATTCCTTCCATTTAGCCTCGTTGTTGATCAATGGCGCTGGCAGGTTTTCTCAGGCGAGATCACGCCTGCTGAATATAATGAAGGTTGGTGGGAACTTCGCACGAAATATCAAGGCATTGCGGCGCCGACTGAACGCCCGTCTGATGCCTTTGACCCCGGCGCTAAATATCACATTCCGGGCAATACGCCCTATATGCGCTATTTCCTTGCCCACATATTGCAGTTCCAGTTCCACAAAGCTGCGTGTGACATGTCTGGTTATGACGGACCGTTGCACCGCTGTTCTGTTTATGGGAATGAAGAGGTCGGCGCGCGTTTTAACGCCATGATGCAAATGGGCGCATCCAAGCCTTGGCCTGACGCTTTAGAGGCGTTCACGGGTCAGCGCACGATGGATGGTACAGCCTTACTAGAGTATTTCGCGCCGCTTCAAGTCTGGCTCGAGGAACAAAATCAAGGCCGTGAGTGTGGCTGGGACATGCCATAAAGTCTTAACACCTCACTAACCCTCATCTTTTAGACTGCTCGAACATAGTTTCGGGCAGTCATGCAAAATACACCACATTTACAAGTCAATGATTGGGAGCCAAAGATTTGGCTTATACATGATCCTGCGTGCTCCTGCGAAGAACTCCAAGACATAAAAGACAATCTCGAACGTCTAAACTGCAGGCTTTTTGCCGCGCCATTTGACGGAAAAACGCTGCCGGCGCTACCCGCGCGGCAACTTCTGAGTATTGTATTCTATTTCCCGCGCGACGTTCCTGTCACATTGCCAACTCTAGCTGAGAAGATGCGCGCGAAACTCTCTTCAGTTATGCCAGCTCTTATCGCAGTGCTTCCCAAAGAGAGTGAAGATGGCGATGTAAAGCGGTTTGATTCGATATTGCGTATGCCTGCTCATCCTTCACAGCTGGCAACGCGTCTATCTTCATTGCTGCGTCTGCAAACAATGACGCAAGAACTGATGCTTCGAAAACGCACAATGGCGGCGCATTTTGACGTTCCATTTCAAACTGAAATTGCCCACCTCCCGCAGCTGCGTATCCTCTTTGTTGGAAAACCCGCTCCGCAATTCATGGCAGTGCTACACGCGCTAGATGAAACAGAGGCAAATCTTACGGCGGCCTTTACAAGCTTCACAGCCTTTGATTTCCTGCATAGCGAGATGTTTGACGCGGTGGTCGTCAGCGGCCTGAACGGTGAGGAGCCGGCGCATACAATAGCGAGTACTATGCGGCGTAATTCGCGGCTATTTAACGTCCCTGCCCTCTTGCTTATGCCCAATGCCGATTCGGCTATATCTCCATCGGCGCGAGAGCGCGGAATTACGGATATTATAGCAGCCGATGCCCCGCTTAATGAGATTTCCGGACGGGTCTTAGAGCTTGCTCGCGGACAACGCGCGCATGAATATATTCGCCAGTCATTTGCAACGCTAAAGACTAAAGGTGCGCGCCATGGTCAATCCGGTATATTTACGGAGAAAGCCTTCAACGCGCATTTAGAGCGCGTGACCATAGATTCGGCGCGCCGCAATAGACCCATTTCCGTTGGCGTAATGCATATGAGCACACACCCCGAAGACGGCCCTATAACGCCGGAAGCGTTTATCACGGCCAAAATCGAAGTCGAAAGCATGATTGAGAGTGTGATTCGTATTCAAGATTTTGCAGCGCGACTGTCCTCGAACCGCGTCGGTATAATTTTCCCCGACACTCTAAATGATGACGTCGAAATTATTATGACCCGTTTATCGGAATTGATTAAGGCTACAATCTTTGTGGATGGTGAAAAGCAATTCCGTATGGAATTGCGTCCAAGCAGCGTCACCGAATTTGACGACAATATTCAGGCCGTAAGCGCCTAACTTTTTGCTGGCGGTACAAGCGTTTTAAGCGCGCGAATAACACCAGAAATACGCAATTCCTCGTCGTCCATATTTGCGCGAACAAAAATGGTTTGATCAGGACGAAATTTCCAATTCATCTGGCTCTGAAGAGCTTTCATAATCACTTCGGGCTGCGTGACATCACCGTGGCGCACAGTTAGCACGGCGCCTTTTGGCCCGGCGTCAATCTTTTCAACATGAGCCATACGGCACAAGCGTTTGATTTGCATGACCTTAAGAAGGTTTTTCACATCGCGTCGTAATGGCCCAAAACGGTCAATCATTTCTGCGGCAAAGCTCTCGCTTTCTGCGTCATTCTCAATTTCGCTGGCGCGGCGATAAAGCGATAGGCGCACATTCAGGTCTTCGACATAACTCTCAGGGATAAGCACAGAGATGCCCAGATTAACTTGCGGCGTCCAGCTTTGATCGGAGACGACCATATCATCTCGCAAACTCGCAACCGCTTCTTCGAGCATATGTTGATAAAGCTCTACGCCCAAATCTTTGATATGACCCGATTGCTCTTGACCTAATGGATTGCCGCCGCCGCGCATATCCAAATCATGACTCGCCAGCGAGAATCCGCTCCCCAGAGTGTCCAAAGACTGCAGCACTTTCAGGCGCTGCTGCGCGCCCGCTGTGACTTTGTGCGTATCCGGCAAAGTCATATAGGCATAGGCGCGGGTTTTAGAGCGCCCTACTCGGCCGCGCATCTGATAAAGTTGCGCGAGGCCAAAACGATCGGCGCGATAGATAATCATTGTATTGGCCGTTGGAATATCAATGCCGCTTTCAATGATCGAGGTCGACAGAAGCACGTCATACTGTCCGTCATAAAAAGCCGTCATAACATCTTCGAGCGCGCTTCCCGGCATCTGGCCATGAGCGATGACATATTTGACTTCGGGAACATGCATCTCAAGGAATTCTTCGGTGCGTTTCAGATCGCTAATACGCGGCACAACGAAGAAACTCTGCCCGCCGCGATAACGCTCGCGGAGTATCGCCTCGCGCAGAGAAACCGGATCCCACGGCGTGATATATGTTCGTACGGCCAAACGATCAACGGGCGGCGTCGCAATAAGCGATAAATCCCGAATGCCCGACAGCGCCATTTGCAGCGTGCGCGGGATCGGCGTCGCCGTTAGCGTCAGGACGTGAACATCGGCGCGAAGAGCCTTTAGCCGCTCTTTATGTTGCACGCCAAAGCGCTGCTCTTCATCGACGACAAGTAAACCTAAATCGCGAAAGCCCACAGTCTTGGCCAACAAAGCATGAGTCCCGATAACAACATCGCATTGCCCGTTTTTCATTTCTTCGCGCGTCGAATTCGCCTCCTTGGTTGAGACAAGACGCGAGAGCTGCCGCACTTTGATAGGCCAGCCACGGAAACGGGCTTCAAAAGTTTTAAAATGCTGGCGCGCCAGAACTGTGGTCGGCGCGACAATGGCGACCTGCTTGCCAGACATGGCCATAATAAAGGCCGCACGCAACGCAACTTCAGTCTTACCAAACCCAACATCACCGCAAATCAGACGGTCCATTGGGCGACCACTCTCCAGATCCCCAATGACGTCTTCGATGGCGTTTAATTGATCATCTGTTTCCGAATAAGGAAAGCGCGCACAAAATTCGTCATAGGCTCCTTCGGGCGGACGCACCGCTTCGGCTGTGCGCAATGCGCGTTTCGCCGCAACCTTAATAAGCTGCTCGGCCATATCACGCAGGCGCTGCTTGGCTTTTGACTTACGGGCTTGCCATGACGCGCTGCCAAGTGTGTCGAGCATAACGGTCTCTGGCGCGCTGCCATAGCGCGATAAAAGCTCAATATTCTCAACAGGCAGGAACAGCTTCGCGCCTTTGGCATATTCTAATTCCAGGCAATCATGCGATGCATTTTGGACTTTGAGCGTGCTCAACCCTAAATAACGCCCCAACCCATGATCAATATGAATAACCAGATAACCGGGCTGCAAAGCTGTTGCATCAGAAATGAAGTTCTTATTTCTTTTACGGCGTCCGCGATTAACAAGGCGATCACCTAAAATATCTTGCTCTGAGATGACGCTTAAATCGCCGAGCGTGAACCCGTGCTCTAGGGGTAGAATAACGCGGCGTATTGTGCCTGCATCTACCGCGAGTGCCTTCTCGCCAGTTTCGGACAGACCAATGGACAGGCCATGATCATCCAGCACTGTCCCCATTCGTTCTGAGCTGCCCTCAGTCCAACTGGCGAGCCAAACTTTCTGTCCTTTCCGGGATAGGTCTTTTAAATGCCCCGCAGCTTCTTCGAAAACATTGACGCCATCGGTCTGACGTTCTGCGGTAAATTGACGGCCTAACTTTGCGCCAAAATTGATTACGCCTGCGCCGCCGGGAACCTCAAAACCGCTATGGCGGCGCACGTCATTGGCAGCACTCGCCGCATTCCACTCATCGGTAGAGAGGTAAAGATGCTCGGGCGGCAAAGCGCGATGTTTTCCGTCTTTATCGGACTGTGTTTTGGCGTAAGCCTGCCGCGCATCAAAGTAATCTTCGATCAGTGTATGGCGCTCAGCCAAAGCCTGCGGCGCGCTACTGTCCAAAGAGATCAGCGCATTGGGGCCGAAATAGTCAAACACCGTCTCTAGCCCATCATAAAGTAGAGGCATGTAATGTTCGATACCGGCGGGGCGTATGCCCTCGGTCACAGCAGCGTAGATCGGATCCTGCGAAATACCGCCTCCAAAAGCTGCAATATATCCCGTGCGAAAGCGGCTACGGCTCTCAATCGTGAGCAGGGCTTCGCTAACGGGAGCCATATAGAGCGTTGGCGCTTTGCCCGTCGTGCGCTGCGTTTGCGGATCAAAACTGCGTATGCTCTCGAGTTCATCGCCAAAGAAATCGAGGCGTACTGGCTGTTCCAGCTCAGGCGGGAAAATATCAATTAAGCTCCCGCGCACCGCAAAATCACCCGGCTCTACGGCCATAGAAGCGCGGCTATAGCCATTAGTTACAAGATAATTTTGTAGCGTTTTGCGGTCAATCTCTTCACCGGGCTTGGCGCGAAACCCGGCCTTGGAGAGCACAGAACGCGGGGCCACTTTTTGCTGCGCGCCGTTTACTGTGGTCACAATGATTATGGGTAAGTCGCCCATATCATCGGTTAGCGCGTAAAGCGCTGCTGTGCGCCGTGCCGCCAGCGTTCGGGACGGCGAGACGCGGTCATATGGGAGGCAATCCCACGCAGGCAGATGCAAAAGCGTTATATCCGGCGCAAAGAACGCGCAGGCTGCCATGAAATTGGCCGCGCGTGTGTCATCGGCTGCGATAAAGACATTACGCCCGCCGCGCGCTCTTGCAGCTTTGACAAAGACAAACGCGTCCGCGCCTTCGGGCAAGCCGCCCACAGACAAGGCCCCGTCAAAACGGGCATATGTCTTTTGCTCAAGCATGCTTAAAGAGGGCTAAATTGTTTTAGCCGCGCAAAGAGCGGCGTATCAAATTGCGCGGGCAATGGCTTGCTGCCTTTAATCCAGTCATAAATATTATGATCGGTTTCCTCGAGCAGGTTTTCAAATTGGCCAAGCTCATCTACGTCCATTGTTGGAACATGCGCTTTTGCAAATCCGCCCAGCAGAAGATCGGCTTCTTTGAAGCCTCTATAATTGGACCGATAGATCAGCCGCTTGCGGCGGGTATCGATATTGGCTTCGGGCTGTGTTTCGTGAATCATGATGAGGCTCTCATAAGGCGCAAATAATATGGCCGCAACATGTTGTGTCGGGGCAATTGCTGCGGCATTTAGAATGGATGAGACCTGAAATCCTATTCCCGCTCTTCGCGCATGTCACCAAGCTGCATGGCGTAGGCGATAAAATCGCGCAAGCCTTAGCGCGCGCCATGGGAGATCGAGTCAGAGACCTTATCCTGACCCCGCCCGCCGGATGCATTGATCGCAGCGCGCGGCCTATGATTTCTGATGCAGTTGATGGACAAATCGGGACATTTACCGTGCATGTTAATTCTCACCACGCCCCTACCGCGCGCGGGCGGCCCTACCGAGTCAAAGTCAGCGATGATAGCGGCGAAATGGAGCTGATTTTCTTTCACAGCCGCGGGCAGTTTTTACGTAACGCTCTACCCGAAGAGACGACACGTATTATCTCTGGCAAGGTTGAAATATATCAAGCCCGCGCGCAAATGGCTCATCCGGATCATATGGTTGCGCCCAAAGATGCAGATCAAATCCCCGACATAGAGCCCCTCTATCCGCTAACGGCGGGCCTCTCACAAAAAGTGGCGGGCAAAGCGATCCGCGAGGCGCTTAAAGTCTTGCCGGAACTGGATGAGTGGATTGATGAAGCCTTGGTTGCACGCGAGCAATGGCCGCGTTGGGCCGAAGCGGTGCAGCGCATGCACGCCCCCGATAGCCGCCTTGAGGTCAAGCCCGATAGTCTAGTGCGTAAACGCCTCGCCTTTGATGAGCTTCTCGCGCAGCAGCTCGCCATTGCAATCGTGCGTGAACAAAACCGCGCCCGCAAAGGGCGCGTATTTTCGCCTCAGGGTGACTATGTTTCGGAAGTTTTAAGCGGCGCTCCCTTCACCCCGACAGGCGCGCAGCTTCGCGCCTTTGAGGACATCAAAGCCGATATGAGTTCACCTAACCGTATGGCGCGTTTGCTCCAAGGTGATGTAGGAGCGGGTAAGACATTTGTCGCCGCGCTCGCCGCAGCTCATGTTGCGGAATGCGGCGCGCAAGTCGCCATCATGGCCCCGACAGAAATTCTGGCCCGCCAGCATGCCGAGAGCCTGAAGTCTCTCCTCGGTCCTGCCAATCTCACCGTCGAAGCCGTCACGGGCCGCGATAAAGGCAAACCGCGCGAGGCGCTCGCGACGGGAATGCGTGATGGTTATATTGACGTGATTTGTGGCACACACGCCCTGTTTCAGGACGGTGTTGAATTTGCAGATTTGGGACTCGTGATTATCGACGAGCAGCACCGCTTTGGCGTGAATGATCGCATGCGCTTGATGGATAAGGGACATAAGCCGGACATTCTTGTGATGACCGCGACCCCTATCCCGCGCACGCTGGCCCTAACGAGTTATGGGGATTTAGATGTCTCGAAACTGGATGAGAAACCTGCGGGTCGCCGCCCTATTGATACACGCATTGTCCCGATGGAAAAGCTTGATGATTTAATTGAAGGCGTGCAGCGCGCCGTCAAAACAGGCGCGCGGGTTTATTGGGTTTGCCCGCTTGTCGAGGATAGCGCGCTGATTGATTTGTCCAGCGCCGAAGATCGTCACAGGCAATTAACGGCGATATTTGGCGGACGCATAGGCTTGCTCCATGGCCGCATGAAAGCGCAGGAGAAAAGCGATATTGCCGCTGCGTTTAAGAAGGGCGAGTATGATGTCTTGGTCGCGACGACTGTCATTGAAGTCGGCGTAGATGCACCTGATGCCACGATAATCGTGATCGAACACGCGGAGCGTTTTGGCCTCGCGCAGCTCCATCAACTGCGCGGCCGCGTGGGGCGTTCGGATAAACAGTCCTCTTGCTTCCTGCTCTAGAAAGGCCCGTTATCTGTGAACGGTAAAAAACGGCTTGAGATAATGCGCGAAACCGAGGACGGCTTTATCATTTCCGAACAAGATTGGGAACTGCGCGGCAGTGGTGATTTACTCGGCGCGCGCCAAAGCGGGCTACCCGCTTTCAGACTCGCCGATATGGACGCGCATAGATCGCTTTTAGAACTTGCCTCGACGCAAGCCCGTCTCATTGCAGCGCAAAATCCAAATCTTGAAGGCAGGTCAGGCGAAGCGGCACGCACGCTGCTTTATCTATTTGAGCAAGACCGCGGTGTTGAGGTTATGCGGTCAGGGTAATTCATCAGGAAGAAGCGGCGGAACCAACGGATTTTGCGCTTGCGGATCACTAACGACGCCAGCAGAAATAATAAGTTTCGCGCCCTCTTCCGGTGTCATGTCCAAAATTTTGACATCTTTACGCGCAATCATCATTAAAAAACCGCTCGTCGGGTTAGGCGTTGTCGGAACAAAGACATTGATAAAACCTTCGGGCAGATGCTTAGCTGGGGCGCCCCTGACATCGGACGTCACAAACCCCATTACCCACACATCTTTGCGCGGATATTCAAGCAGGCAGACTTCACGAAAGGCCTTGTCCGCGCTCATCGTGAAGGTGTCGACAATTTGTTTGACGAAATTATAAACATTACTAATCAAAGGAACGCGATTAACAATCCGTTCGCCGAATCCTAAAATCTGGCGACCAAAGAAATTACGCGCCAGGACGCCCAGCAGATAAACACCGACGATTGTAACCAGAAGGCCAATACCGGGAATTTGAAACGGCAAATAGGTGTCGGGGTTAAATTCAGGCGGGATCATCGGTTTGATAAGGGCGTCAAATTTACTGACCACAAACCACATCAAACCAAGCGTTGCGATAATCGGCAAGCCAACGACCAGCCCGTATATAAAACTCGTGCGCATAGATTTACGCACCGATACGCGGGCTTTTCTGATTTTTACGCGTGCTTTTTTATTACTATTCATAGTCTATGCCCTTTGCCGATAGATGGTCACGATTTCACAAAGCTGTAAATGACTTTTCCCATGAAGCGGTCTAACACTTATGTGTCTATCTATAAGCGATAGAATAAGGAAAATATATGACAGCCCTAAGGCCAAAATCGATATTTTACATCGCGCTAGTGTTTTTTGCACTGCTGGTCGTCGTCGCGGCATGGTTTTACCGCAATGATGTCTTTCGCTATGTCAACGATCCGGGCCAGCCCTTTCAGACTTACGCGCCGCCCACTGCGCCGGATTATACCTCTCCAGAGAGCTGGCTAGCATATCCACAAGCGCAAGACGTCAACGCGCTTGACCCAGCGAAAGCGGATATATTTGTCGTTGGGCCAACGCTGCATCTGGGCGGAAAGAATTGGGTTGCGGACATCTTTGAGGGGGATTATCGCCGCAAGACAGATCATTTTGTTGCGCCGAATTATGTACGCCCCTACGCGATTGGCGGACGCGTTTACGCGCCGCATTACCGTCAAGCTGCGCTTTACTCCTTTTTGACCAATCGTGATGATGCACGCCGCGCGCAGAAATTTGCCTATGATGATATAGAGACTGCATTTCGAATATTCCTCAAGCAATCTCCGCCGGAGCGCCCCATAGTCATCATTGGTCATGGCCAAGGCGGGCTACATGTTCAAAATTTATTGCAAAATGAAATGACGATGACAGCGCGAAAGAAACTCGCAGTGGTCTATATCATTGACCACCCGACGCCGATTTTTGCACTTGGCGGAACGCCCCTTTGTCAGACTGCGGCGCAAACTTCATGCGCGGTGACCTTCACGACGGTTGCGGAGAACGAAGATATTCTTGCCGGTCAATACGCAACCAAGACGTTGTTTTTCAAAGATAAAGGTCTTCACTCGATGGACGGTAAAAAAGCCGCCTGTGTCAACCCGCTGCTTTGGGCGATCTCAGATGATTACGCGCCTGCGCGCTTGCACAAGGGCGCTATTGCGGCCAGCGGATTGCCCGAAGGCACGAACGCCCCCGCAGCGGATCGCCAATTTGGCGCCCAATGCGAAGATGGATTACTCGTCATTGATAAGCCGCGTCAGTATAATTTGCGAAAGCCGCGCCGTTTTGGCGGACATTACCGCACGCCGCCCTATAATCTGTTTTCCGAAGACATTCGGCAGAACATGCTCGTGCGCATCAAGGCGCGACTAGACGCAGGCGACCTACCCCGCCGCGCGCCTGCGCTCAAAGACATGGATATGATCGACGTCGACGACGTGCCGATTACGCCCGCAGATTAATTAAGTGACTTTGAAAGTCGATCAAATTTCATAATCATCTCGAGTAGGGATTCAAACTCATCCATAGGTATCATGTTCGGGCCATCAGAGGGCGCGCTTGCAGGATCAGGGTGCGTTTCCATAAACATTGCCGCAATCCCGATTGACGCTGCCGCGCGTGCCAAATGAGGCACGAATTCACGTTGCCCCCCCGAAGTGCCGCCCTGCCCGCCAGGTTGCTGAACGCTGTGGGTGGCGTCAAATACAACGGGGCTTCCAAAGCTTTTCATAATCGGCAGACCACGGAAATCCGTGACGAGTGTATTATAGCCAAAACTCGCGCCGCGTTCACAGGCCATGACATTGCCATTGCCTGCTTCGACGACTTTGTTGAGGACATTTTTCATATCCCATGGCGCAAGGAACTGGCCTTTTTTAACATTGATAACTTTACCCGTTTTGGCTGCGGCAACGAGCAAATCTGTTTGACGACAGAGGAAAGCTGGAATCTGGAGCACATCAACATGCTCTCCGGCGATGCGGCAATGCTCTTCGGTATGAACATCGGTAACACATGGCAGGCCGATCTCTTTGCGGATTTCATCAAAGACCGGCATGGCTTTATCAATGCCGACGCCGCGGGGTGAATGAATGCTCGTGCGGTTGGCTTTGTCATAGCTGGTTTTGTAAATGATGTTTACGCCGACACGCTCGCCAATGCCTTTAAGACGCTCAGCGGTCATCATGGCGTGATCGCGGCTCTCCATGGCGCAAGGTCCGGCCAGAAATGTAATAGGCTGGTCATTGCCGATGCGATACTCGCCGCCCGTTGGAGTTGGCATTACAATCGTTGAATTAGCTGTTGTCATGTGAGACTCCTTTGGGAGCTATATATAGCGCTTGAAAAATTTCTAAAGACCTCAGACCTGTATATAACAAAATTATCATCATCGATTACGGAGTCGCCATGAGTTTAAGTGAGCAGTTAGGAAACGCCCAAGGCGCGCTCTCAGCCTGGTTTGCGGTGCTGGCCATCGTCAATCTGGCTAGCTTTATTTTCGCGATTTGGGACGTGCGGGCGCGCTGGATGGCGGCGTCCGTTATCGCGCTGTCACTTGTTGTGATGGGACTCTATCAGATTTTCGGGTATACACGGATTTTAGGCCTTGGGCACATCATCGTATGGGTGCCGCTGTTCATCTATCTCTGGCCGCGTAGAAAATCGCCGCCCCATCGCAGATGGACCAATCTCTTCATTGTGATATTTCTGTTAGTGAATGGTGTTTCATTCGCCCTCGATTCTGTTGACTTAATCAGATACCTCTTGGGGGATCGCAGCAGTTATTGAGGACAATATGCCGACTGAAAAAGTAAGTTTTATGGGCGGCGCGGGCCATATGCTCTCAGCCAAAATTGACAGTCCCGAAGGTGACGTCAAAAGCTGGGTTCTTTTCGCGCATGGCTTCTCGATTGGCAAAGACCTTAAGCCTATCCGTACCATTTCAAAGACCCTTGTCGATGAAGGCTACGGCATGCTGCGCTTTGATTTCACGGGTCTGGGCGAAAGCGAGGGCGATTTTAGTGAAACTAATTTCTCAACAAATGTGGCGGACCTGCTCGCTTGCGCGGATTATCTGAAAGAACATAAAAAAGCGCCCTGCGTTCTCATTGGCCATAGTTTTGGCGGCACGGCAGCGCTTAAAGCCGCCGATGAAATCCCGGGCTGCAAAGCCGTTGCGACCATTGGCAGCCCGTGTGACACCACACATATCGTTCACCAATTCGCCGATCAACTCGAGGAAATAGAAGTCGAAGGCAAAGCTCAAGTCATGCTGGCCGGACGTCCCTTTATCATCCGCGAGCAATTCCTTGATGATGTAAACAATCATGACATCGCCGCTGAGATTGCAGATCTAGACTCCGCGCTGATGATATTGCACAGCCCGCAAGACATGGTTGTCGGCATCGACAATGCTTCGCATATCTACAGCAAAGCCCGTCACCCCAAAAGTTTCGTCAGTTTGGACGGCGCAGATCACCTGCTGCTTAAAAACCCAGCAGACGCCGAATATGTCGCGCGCGTGCTCGCGGCGTGGGCATCTCGTTATGTATAAAATTTGGCAGACCCTACAGGAGCCATTTAAGCACTAAGATTCAATCGCTTAGCTTTCCCAACCTACGTTTTGCGCACCCAATGTTTTCAGGGGTTTATCTGCGCGGTTTCCGAACCTTACGGAATTAGGAGAGCCTTATGACACATAAAGAATTGATTGCAGCGCTTGAGGCAGCGGAGGCAGTGGAATCGGAAATCCAAACTTACCTATCGGAAATTTTCTACACAGGCGCTGACACATACAAGCAGTCTCGATCTAGGTCGATTGCTATTAGAAATCGCCTCGCCGCCCTAAAGGCTCAATCCCTAAACACCTAAGCTAAATGAAATGGAGAGAATTATGCGTGAATTAGCGATTAAAGCAATCGGCGGATTTTCAGCTTCAGTTGAGTTTGAAAGCAGAAAGTCAGAGCAAGCTGCGAGAGAGGCATTTTACAATCAAAAGCCCGTCTATATTAAAGGTTTTTCCAGCGATATGATAGTCGATGAGCTATCATATACAGGACAATTTC
>CALLBH010000017.1 GCA_938001945.1 uncultured Robiginitomaculum sp. | reverse complement strand
GTGCAGCGTAATGCGATGCAAGTCTGGGAATTATTTCGCACCCAAGGCGACGCCGGCGAAGGTGCTTTCTTAAATCTCCTGCTCGAAGACCAAGACGTCCGCGCCCGCCTCTCCGAAGAGCAAATCCGCTCAATGTTTGATGACGAATATCACACGAAACATGTCGAGACGATTTTTGGGCGCGTATTTGGGTAGATTAATCCTTACAAAATTTTAAGTCTCGCAAATCTTGAAACGATATTGCGGCGTAATATTTCTAATCTCGCAGGAGCCAGAGCCTCTTTGAGGCTCCTCTTGTTGGTAACTCAACGCGTCGCGTTTTAATCGAAAGGAGATGTAACAATGAAATTTAAAACCCTCAAAACAGTTGGACTAAGCGCCATTATTGCTACCGCTGCGTTCGGCGGAGCCGCGGCCTATGCCGATGATGGCGCAATTCACGTCAATCATGAAGCCGTAGACACAGCCGCCCAAAGCTGGGTCGATATTCAGCAAGCCGCCGACCAGCTTGAGACACGCCAGATTGAATTGGCGCAGGCAGAAATTAAAGAAGCGATCAGCAAATTATCGACCGCGATTGCTCAAGATACGAGTTTGAATTTCAAATTCATGGATAAACTCAAAACAGAGCTGACCTCGCAGGAGGTGTTGTCAAAACTAAAATCTATCGACGCAAATCTTGGTGAGCAGCGCGTTGAGCAAGCTTCGCGCATATTAGAAGAACTTCCGAATACCGACAGTTAGTCGGTTTCTCCCGAGGCGACGCGCAGCGCGCCCCCAAAGCTGCGCGTCGCTGATTTATTCTTTAACCACGCCCCCAACCATCGCCGCCCCAACGCCCGTTGTCCCCGGAAAGCTAATCGGCAAGCCGCGTAATGTCCGTGCGGCCATATAGGCGAAAGCCTGCGCCTCTAGCGCGTCGCCGTCCCAGCCGAGGCTATCAGCGCTGACCACATCGCCGGGGTAGTGGCTTTGTAGCATATACATGATGGCGCGGTTATGCCGCCCCCCGCCGCAGATGATGATCGTTTGCGGATCAAAACCGCTGAGGTCACGCGCGATGGATAGCGCGCAGAATGCCGCGAGCGTCGCTGCGCCCTCACCGTCTGACTTACCCGACACATCGCCCAGCACATCAAATTCATAGCGATCAGCGCTACGCGGTAGAAGTCGCGCGAAAAATGGTGCGCGCAGCCATTCATCAATCAACGCAAAGTCGGGCAAAGCCGAAAGAGACAGCGCCCCGCCCGCATCATAATCCGTGCCCGTGCGCGCCCGGTTAAAACTATCCAGCGGGCCATTCCCCGGGCCGCAATCGCCCGCGACTAATGGCGCATCGCCGTCAATCAACGTCACATTCGACACCCCGCCAATATTAACCACGGCGATGCGACCCGTAAGCCCTGCATGATCACACAGTGCTTTATGATAGATCGGGGCGAGCGGCGCGCCCTGCCCGCCGGCCGCGACATCTGCGCTGCGAAAATCAAACACGACAGGCAGACCCGTAGCCGCACGAAGGCGCTCGCCATTTCCGATTTGGAGTGTGTCGCCTTTGCGAGCGGGCGTCGCGCCGCGGTGTAAAACCGTCTGTCCATGATAGCCGATCAAGTCAATATCATCCGCCGAGAGGTCATGCGTCGCCATCAACCCGTCCACCGCGCGGCGGTGGGCGGCGTCCACAATGGCCTCCGCGCGTGAGAAAATATTAGGCGGCGGGCCGTCAAAATTCCATGCCACGGCGGCGGCCATAGTGTCAGTCAATACCGCCCGCTCGTCGGCGCTATATTCAAATGTCTGCGCGGGGCCAAAGCTATATATACGCTCGCCGTCAGTCTCGATAATCGCCGCGTCCACCCCGTCCAGCGAGGTGCCGCTCATCAATCCAATAACTTTAATGCGTTTGGGGCTCATTTGGTCTTTTACGTCTCGAGTCGCTTTGATAGAGACAATAGCTTACGCCATGGAGAAAGCTATGCCTGCTTATACATCAGACCTGATGACCGTTCTGACCGCGCGCGGCTATCTCTATCAATGCACCGACGAAGCCGCTCTGGATAAGGCCGCAAGCGACGGGCAGATCACAGGCTATATCGGATTTGATTGCACGGCGCCGAGCCTGCATGTCGGATCCATGGTGCAGATCATGATGCTACGCAGATTACAGCAAGCGGGCCACCGCCCCATCATATTGCTGGGCGGCGGCACAACCAAAGTCGGCGACCCCACTGACAAAGATAAATCCCGCCCCATCTTGACCGATGAACAAATCGAAAAAAACAAAGACGGCATCCGCCAAGTCTTTGGCAAGCTGATTGATTTTGACGGGCCGAACGCCGCGATCATGGTGGATAACGCGCAGTGGCTAGACGCACTGGGCTATATCGAATTTCTGCGCGATTACGGCACGCATTTCACGGTGAACCGCATGGTGCAGCTTGATACCGTAAAGCGCCGCCTCGCCAATGAACAGCCTATGACATTTTTGGAATTTAATTACTCCATCATGCAAAGCTATGATTTCCTCGAGCTTAATCGCCGCCATGATTGCACGCTGCAAATGGGCGGCTCCGATCAATGGGGCAATATCGTCAGCGGGGCTGACCTGACCCGCCGCGTCACGGGCAATTCCGCTTACGGCTTTACCACGCCGCTAATCACCACCGCGTCCGGCGGTAAAATGGGAAAGACCGCCGACGGCGCCGTCTGGCTTAACGATGACCCGTCGCGCGGAACAGACTTCACGCGCAGCCCCTATGAGTATTGGCAATTCTGGCGTAATACCGAAGACGCAGATGTCGGCAAATTCCTGCGCCTGTTCACCGATGTTTCGCTGGATGAAATCGCCACGCTCGAAGCCCTAGAAGGCGCGCAAATCAACGACGCCAAAATCCGCCTCGCCAATGAAGCCACAACAATGCTGCACGGCGCAGATGCCGCGCAGCAAGCCGAGCAAACCGCCAAGACCACATTCGAGCAAGGCGGCACCGCCCAAGGCCTCCCGACATTTGACGTCCCCGCCGCCGAAATCGAAACCATGGGTATCCTCACCGCCGCAACACTGACCACCCTCGCCGCATCCAACGGCGAAGCCCGCCGCCACATCAAAGCCGGCGCGTTAAAGGTGAATGACGCAAAAGTCAGCAGTCATGAAGAGACCCTTGCGGGGAAACTCGTGGACGGCGTGGTGAAGGTAAGTGTCGGTAAGAAGAAACATGCATTGATTAAGGCGGTTTAGGGTTGTGGGGGCTAAAGGCAATTTAATCGCCAAAGGACACGTTAGAAGAGCTTCGCTTTAAGACTTCGTGATAAACTTAGCCCGCTCTAATAACTCGTCAAAGGTGATAATATCTACGTTGTTTGTCCCCCGTCTGAATAATTCAAAAGTGTCTTTCTTTAGATTGCTCTCCACGGGATTTGTTGAACCCGAGAATTCATCATTCGATCCAATTACTAAAATGCTTTTTGCATTTTTGGTTCGAGCTTTAAGAATTTCGGTACCAGCATTATTTGAATGTTCCCCATGATTTGCAAATGATAACCACTCAGCTTTTTGTTCAAGAATTTGTGAAACGGCACCTATAAACTCTGAGGAAAACTCCCAAGTTCCAGACCGCGCATTTTTTGAAGTCTTGAAAATTTTGGTATCAGGTCGTTTTATTTCAACTAGCACGGTATAATCTGTAAAGGTCATTAGATAATCGACCACTGGCTTATTTTTATTGGAAGTGCCTACGCCCCCTACAACCATTTCCCGATCAAACAGGCGCATAAAACGATAATCTAAACCATAGCCGAATACCCATTGTTCCTTTTCAAAAAAATTCTGC
>CALLBH010000016.1 GCA_938001945.1 uncultured Robiginitomaculum sp. | reverse complement strand
TCTGCTTTATTGGCCTTCTCTTTGTCATTCGCCACCCGCTTATGGCCTTTATCGGCGCAGCGATTATTTTCTACGCCGTAGATGCAGGCATAAAAGTCGCCGATAAACGCGACCGTTAATTCGCCTAAGGTTTATCTCGCTGTGTTCCATGAGCAGCGTGTACATTGAGCATATTGCCCTTTTGACGGCGGTATATAATTACGAATTTCAATTATTCCGCCTTTCGTTTTTGCGCATTTCGGACAATCATCTCCATTGTGGTAACCTTTAGTGTCATTACTCATAACTCATCCTCATATTTCATCTTAAAGTCGCATTTTGATAAATGGCATATCTTGTTCTCGATAGCAAAGGTAAATAATTTTACCCAAGAGTGTTATGCGCTTTTCAAGTTAGAACGAGTCCTCTAAAGCAAAATTATGCGCTATCTATTCCTAATTTTCTCCGCCGTCCTTCTCGCCGCGTGTTCCGGTAATCCCGTTGTCGAACTGCAAACCGATAAGGGCACAATTGTTATTGAAGTCTATCAGGACAAGGCTCCGAAAACGGCGGCAGATTTCCTGATATATGTCGATGAAGGTCTGTATGATGGGCAGGGGTTTTATCGTTCCGTCACACCGGAAACCGACCAGAAAAATATGGGTATGCAAGTTGTCCAAGGCGGCCGATATGATCTGACGCCTTATACAGAATTCGTGACTCACGAGCCCACGTCCCAGACGGGTTTGATACATAAGGACGGCGCAGTGTCCATTGCGCGCGACGCGCCCGGAACGGGCAATGCAGCTTACTTTTTTATCTCGATTGGAGACAATAACATGCTCGATGCGGGCGGTAATCGTACGCCGGACGGGGAGGGCTTTGCAGTCTTTGGTCAAGTCACCAAAGGGATGGACGTTGTGCGCGCCATTCAAGCCAGCGAAACACGCACGCAAGGCAATGGCGTTTTGCCGCCAAATCAACTTCTCAAAGAACCTGTCACCATCATTAGCGCAAAGCGAAAATAATATGGCCCAAGATTTTATCACTATATCCGGCCTTGGCCAAATTGCCGATGATTATGACGTTCTAATTTGCGATATTTGGGGCGTTATTCACAACGGCAAAGTTCCGTTTTTTGAAGCCTGCGAAGCACTCACCCGTTTCCGCCAGAGCCGCGGCACGGTCGTGCTGGTGTCCAACTCCCCGCGTCCCTCGCGCGCGATCCCGGAGCAGTTAAATTCGCTGCGCGTCCCCGAAGGCATTTACGACGCCATCGTGACTAGCGGCGACGCGACAATTGATGAGCTCTCGCGACGCGCCCCCGGTCCTGTTTTTAAACTTGGGCCGGACCGCGATGATCGCATCTATGAAGGGTTAGAGCTTCATTTTAGCGCGCTCGAAGATGCGCGCTTTATCAGCTGCACAGGCCTATTTCACGACGACACAGAAACGCCGGATGATTATACCGAGCTATTGTCCGAAGCCCGCGACCACGGTCTGCCCATGGTCTGCGCCAATCCCGATATTAAAGTGAAACGCGGCGATAAAATGATTTATTGCGGCGGGGCGCTGGCGCAAAAATACGAAGATATGGGCGGCGAAGTCATCTATGCGGGCAAACCGCACATCCCCATTTACCGCCTCTCACGCGCATGGCTCGAAGAAGTCCTTGGCTATGTCCCCGGCGCTGAACGCATCCTCGCCATTGGGGACAATATCCACACCGATCTGCTCGGCGCGCAAAATGAAAACTTTGATTGTTTGTTCATCGCCGACGGCATGGACACGGCCAATAGCGAGGCGGCGTTTGATTTAATCCGTGATCACGGAATTAGCGCGCGTTATGTGATGGGGTCTTTGGATTGGTAAAAGACTAGACGTCTTTTTCCAACTTCCTTGCCTTGCGCAATTCCGGAAATAGATACGCCCAGACACCCGCAATACCAACTGCCGCTACGCCGCCGCCTGCGACGGTGAGGATTGCGCCGAGTTTTGCGGCCATGAATCCCGCGCGCGCTTCGCCGAGTTCGTTACTTGCGCCGAGGAAAATAGAGTTCACGGCATTGACCCGTCCGCGCACATGGTCGGGCGTCCAAAGCTGCAGCAGGATTTCGCGAATATAGACGCTAATCATATCAAACGCGCCGACACAGATAAGCGCAGCAATCGACAATGCGGGCACAGATGAGACGCCGAAAATTGCGGTGGCGAGCCCGAATAGCGCGACCGTCACGAAAAGGATTTTTCCGGCGTGATCCTTAATTGGAAAAATGAGGAGCAAGCCGATCATCGTCACAGCGCCGACGCCGGGCGCGGCGCGCAATAAGCCATTGCCAAGCTTGCCGATATTGAGAACTTGGTCGGCGTAAATTGGCATAAGCGCAACGGCCCCGCCTAGCAGAACGGCGAATAAATCGAGCGAGATTGCGCCCAGCACGATTTTGGTTTTCCAAATATAGCGAAACCCTTCGGTGAGCGTCGTCCAGCTTGTCGCTTTGCTCTCATAAGCTTGAGCGGGTTTGGGGATGGAGAATATAAGCACGGCGCTAAGGCCAAGCATCGACGCCGAAATTCCAAAAGCAAGTTTGGCGCTAAATAAATGAAGCAGGCCGCCAATTGCAGGGCCCAAGATTGAAGCGAGTTGCCATGTCAGCGTGACCCACCCTATGGCATTAGCGAAGTCTTTTTGGGGCACAAGATTGACGACAAGCGAAGACGAGGCGGGTGAATAAAAGGCGCGGGCTACGCCAAATACCGTTAGGATGGCGAGCACAGGAAAGGCACGAAAATTGCCTGTCAGGGCTAAGGCCAGTATCGCCAGCGCGCAGAGCATCTCCATAAGTATTGCTGAGCCCATTACGAAACGGCGGCCGATTTTATCAGCGGTTAATCCCGTGACCATAACAAGTAGTAATGCGGGCAAGAATTGCACTAGCCCAATCATGCCGAGCAAGGCTGCGCTTTTCGTAATCTCCCAAATCTCAAAGGCGACGACGGTCGCCAGAATTTGTATCGCGCAGGCGCTGATGAAGCGCGCCGAGAAATACCGCACGAATGATGAATGTGAGAATGCCGAGAATCGCGCGCCTTTTTCCATGGTGTCGCTTATCGCCCGCATCCGCGGCAATCAACACATTACGGCTTGATAGATTTATAGGCGCCGCTATGTTGAGGGCTAGATTGAAGAGAGACGATTATGAGCTATCAACGCGGATATTATTTGGATGAATTGTCACTGGGCATGGAAGCTGAGATGACAATGGATATTACGGATGAAGGCATTCAGACTTTCGCTAAATTATCGGGTGATTTTAATCCCATCCATGTCGACGCCGATTATGCGGCGACGACTCCCTTTGGAAAGCAAATCGCGCATGGTGCATTTACGGCGAGTTTGATTAGCGCGATTTTAGGTAATGATCTGCCTGGGCCGGGATCAATCTTTCTGGAAATGAATATGAAATTCCGCAAGCCTGCCTATCTGGGCGATACGGTTACAGCCGTGGCAGAGGTCGAAGAAATTCACCCGCGCACGGGCCGTAT
>CALLBH010000015.1 GCA_938001945.1 uncultured Robiginitomaculum sp. | reverse complement strand
AGCCCGGCGCGCTTTTGGATTTGTCGCTCAAGTTAGAAGACCGCGAAGGTGAGATGAAAATCTACACCAATAGCGTGGATGTCTTGGGCGGCGCGGGGGCGAGCGTTAAGGCGGTCAAGAAAGATACGCCGCCGCGCGGCGTCACCATTTATATCGATAGTACTGATGCGCTTGGGCCGCTGAAATCGCGTATTGATAGCCTCGCGGATGCACCGGCGCGTCACTACGGTGACATGCACATTATAGCGCCGCTTGGCGATGCGCGGGAATATGAAATCAAGCTCTCTGAACGCGTGTCTATGGACAAGAACTTTCTCGCGAGCCTGAAAAGTGTTCCGGGCGTATCGCGCATTGAAGCTATGGCAACGCTATAGCTAAAGCAGCCTCGCAGAAATAACACTTTTCGACTTGCAAAGCGCCGCGATTTTGCTAATAGCCGCGCTTAATCTTACGCGTGGGTGCGGCGGCTTCACTTTACATAGAAGCATGTCGGTCCGGTGAACATTTGTTTGCAAGCCTGCGTTAGCCAAACCGGAGAAGGAGTTTATCTCATGGCACTACCCGAATTTTCTATGCGTCAATTACTCGAAGCAGGCGTACACTTTGGTCACCAGACACATCGCTGGAACCCAAAAATGGCACCATATATCTTTGGTGAACGTTCAAATATCCACATTCTAGATCTGTCCCAGACAGTTCCATTGCTTCACCAAGCTCTGGTTCAGGCCCGCGACGTTGCGGCATCTGGTGGACGTATCATGTTTGTTGGCACAAAGCGCGCCGCATCTGATGTTGTCGCTGAAAGTGCAAAACGCTGTGCTCAGTATTACGTTAATCATCGCTGGCTTGGCGGCATGATGACTAACTGGTCAACGATTTCAAATTCAATTGCGCGCTTGCGTGAGCTTGAAGCGAAATTCGAAAACGCCGAAGACACTGGCCTAACGAAAAAAGAATTACTCCAGCTTACGCGCGAGCATGAGAAACTTGACCGCGCCCTTGGCGGGATCAAAGACATGGGCGGCGTACCGAACCTAATGTTTGTTATCGATACAAATAAAGAAAGCATCGCGATCAAAGAAGCTCGCAAGCTGGGCATTCCTGTCATCGCTGTTTTGGATTCAAATTGTAATCCAGATAATGCTGACTTCCCAATCCCTGGTAATGATGATGCGGCTCGTGCAATTCAGCTTTACTGTGACCTAATGGCAGACGCTATTTTGGACGGTATGGCAGAGAGCGCATCTGGACGCGGCATTGATCTTGGCGCTTCTGCTAATCCTGTTGAGCTATCAGCAGCAGACGAAGCTGCTATGGCCGCTCCTGCCGTTGAAGCTGCTCCGGTCGCTGCAGCGCCTGCTGCGGAAGTCAAAGCAGACGATGTCTCTTTGATTGACGGTGTTGGCCCGACATATAAGAAGAAGCTTGAAGGTGCCGGTATCACGACGTTCCAGCAAATCGCTGACTTGGATGACGCTGCAATTGCCAAACTTGACGAAGAACTTGAGCTTAAAGGCAAGATCGTTTCCGGCGAATGGGTTGCACAGGCCAAAGACCTTTTGGCTGGCAAGCCGCCGCGCGCCAAAAGTGATGCTGCGCGCGCTTAATATCGATTACGAAGAGCAGCGCTCCATTTGCGCTGCTCTTTAATCTTTAAAATCACGCCCTATATGCTGGGCAAATCTAATATTTAGAGGAGAGCAAAATGGCTCAGATTACTGCCGCTATGGTGAAAGAACTGCGTGAGCAAACTTCCGCAGGCATGATGGATTGTAAAAAGGCGCTGAATGAAACAGGCGGTGACCTTGCTGCTGCGGCTGATTGGCTACGCACAAAGGGTATCGCTAAGGCGGATAAAAAATCCAGCCGCGTTGCAGCCGAAGGCCTTGTTGCCGTAAACACAAGCGGCACGACGGGTACGCTGACTGAGGTAAACTCAGAAACAGACTTCGTGTCACGTAACGAAGAGTTCCAAGCGGCTGTACGTCATATCTCTGATCTGTCTTTGGATGCAGGCGGCGATACAGCAAAACTTGCTGGCTCAAAAACAAACACTGGCGAGACAGTTACGGATTTCCTAGTGACCCTTGTTGCAAAAATTGGTGAAAATATGGGCCTACGCCGCACGACGTCACTGTCAGTGACGGACGGCGTCGTCACAACATATATGCACAATGCTGTGGCTGATGGCCTTGGTAAAATTGGCGTTCTCGTTGCACTAGAAAGCTCTGGTGACAAAGATGCGCTAAATGCACTGGGCAAGAAGATCGCTATGCATGTTGCGGCAACGTCTCCGCTTGCGCTTGATGTTGCGAGCCTTGATCCTGCTGACGTTGAAAAAGAGCGTAACGCTCTAGTCGCCGAAGCCCGCGAGTCAGGTAAACCTGAAGCCATTATCGACAAAATGGTTGATGGCCGTATGCAGAAATTCTTCAAAGAATCAGTTCTTATGAACCAGATCTTTGTCATGGACGGCGAAAACACGATTGCTGAAGTTGTTGAAGCAGAAGCCAAAACTCTAGGCGCTGATGTTAAGCTCACAGGCTTTTCGCGCATGGAACTTGGTGCCGGCATCGAAAAAGTCGAAGAAGACTTCGCTGCTGAGGTTGCGGCAACACGCGGTAGCTAAAATAAAATCAGCCAGAACGCCGCAATTCTTTGGCGCTACGGCAAGTTTATTGTAAGACATCCCCGAATGACTCGGTTATCACTTTAATGATAACCGCGTTCGGGGATTTTTTATGGCTGAAAAACTAAAATATAACCGCGTGCTTTTAAAAGTGTCAGGCGAAGCCCTCATGGGTGATAAAGCTTATGGCATTGACGTCGCGATGACCGATAAAATCGCCGGTGAAGTCAAAAAGGCCCATGAAGGCGGACTGGAAGTTTGCCTTGTCATCGGCGGAGGAAACATCTTTCGCGGCTTGTCTGCGGCTGCTTCTGGTATTGAGCGCTCAACTGCTGATTATATGGGTATGCTCGCTACGGTTATGAACGCGCTAGCGATGCAAAGCGCGCTAGAGCGTCAAGGCGTCTCAACTCGCGTTATGTCGGCCATTCCCATGACAACAGTTTGCGAGCCCTATATTCGCCGCCGTGCTGTACGCCACCTAGAAAAGAACCGCGTCGTTATATTTGCGGCGGGCACAGGCAACCCATATTTCACAACAGATACGGCCGCCGCATTGCGCGCCGCTGAGATGCATTGCGATGCTTTGTTGAAGGGAACGCAGGTCGACGGGGTCTATGATAGCGATCCGAAAACCAATCCTGATGCGACACGTTACGATACTTTGTCTCATATGGACGTGATTTCTAAAGAACTAAAAGTTATGGACACATCGGCTGTGACCTTGATGAAAGAGAATAACATCCCCATAATTGTATTCTCTATACATAAGCCTGATAGTTTTGAACATGTTATGAAGGGCAAAGGCGTCTGCACCATAATTCAGTCATGATATGTCGGTAGGGCCAAAATCGCCAAAGGAGTAAATTATGTCGAATGATTTCGATTTAAAAGATATTAAACGCCGCATGGACGGCGCAATCTCTGCGCTACGCACAGAATTTTCTGGCTTGCGCACAGGCCGCGCGCATACTGCGTTGCTCGATAATATCACCGTTGAGGCTTATGGCTCGCAGGTTCCAATCAAACAGGTCGGTGCTGTTAGCGTACCTGAGCCGCGTATGCTGACCGTTCAGGTCTGGGATAAAAGCCAGCTTGGCGCGGTTGAACGTGCTCTGCGTGAGAGTAATTTGGGCATTAACCCGATGACAGACGGACAACTGATCCGTATCCCAATGCCGGCTCTGACCGAGGAACGACGTCGGGACCTGACGAAAATTGCGGGTGGATATTCTGAGACAGCCAAAATCGCTGTGCGCAATGTGCGTCGTGACGGTATGGAAACGCTAAAGCGTATGGAAAAATCCAGCGATATTTCTGAGGATGAGCAAAAAGCGCATGAGAAAGATGTTCAGAGCGCAACGGATCAAGCCATCAAAGACATTGATGACGCGCTAGAAACGAAAACTGCAGAAATTATGCAGATCTAGGCTATATGACAGCGCACTCCCATATACCTGCTCCGATGCCGCATATTGCCATTATTATGGATGGAAATGGACGCTGGGCCCAGGCCAAGCATCGACCGCGCTTGTTTGGACACCGTGCAGGCGTGAAAACAGTTCGGCGCGTGGTCGAAGATGCGCGAGATATTGGTGTTAAGTGCTTAACATTGTACAGTTTTTCTACTGAGAACTGGAATAGACCGCGAACCGAAATTAGAGCTCTGTTTGATCTGCTCAAACGTTATGTCGAAGATGATCTCGAAGCGTTACATAAAAACGGTGTTCGGGTTCGTATCGTCGGGAGCCAGACAGGATTGCCAGATGATATTCTGACAGTCATCAATCACGTCGAGACCCGCACGCGAGAGAATACTGAATTCTCGCTCAACATTGCATTTAACTATGGCGGGCGAGATGAGATTTTGCGCGCATGCCGCACTGCAATGAAAACAGGCATTGCGCCTGATGAGCTTGATGAGGCAAAATTCGATCAATTCTTGGATACGGCAGATTTGCCGCCGCCCGACCTTGTGATTAGAACAAGCGGGGAATACCGCATTAGTAATTTCTTATTGTGGCAAGCGGCCTATGCTGAATTTGTATTTACGGATGTGCTCTGGCCTGATTTCACTAAGGATGACTTAGAAGCTGCTCTGAAAGATTATTTCTCCCGCAATCGTAGATTTGGCGGCGTTAAAGCCGTGGATGTGGCTTAATCATCGCAAAACCGCGCGCATACAAGGATTTATCCAGTCGGTTTTTTACTGCGATTTTCCTCGCGGCCATCGTCATACCCTTCTCTTATTTTGGCGGCTGGGTTTTCGCCGTTATGGCTGCTTTATTAGGCATTCGCCTGTCATATGAATTTGTTCGTATGTCCGACAAAGAGGCGTCTGGTATCGCTTATGTCATTCCCGCGCTGACGATAGTCGCCTCAATTGTTTTGTTAGTGATGGGGCATGATGTCTACGCCCTAGCGACAATAGCAATCGGTAGCATCGCAGCTGCCTTAGAGCGATATAGACGAGGGGGCGTTTTGTGGTCTCTTCTTGGGCTTATTTATATTGCGGTGCCAGTTCTTGCGACTCAATTTATTCGCGGCAATGAGGCTGGTTTTACATCGGCAGCATTTCAACGATTCTTATTTGTCGTGCTTGTTGTCGTTGCTGCTGATGTCGGCGCATATCTCGGCGGATCGAAAATAGGCGGTCCCAAAATGGCGCCGAAACTTTCCCCGAACAAGACATGGTCAGGATTTGTAAGCGGATTGATACTGGCATGTATTGTCGGAATGATTGCTATGACGTTATTTGGCAAACCCGTTCTTTGGGGTTTGATATTAGCTATTCCCATCAGTGTTATTTCAGTCATTGGCGATTTCTTTGAGAGCGCGTTGAAACGCAAACTTAATGTTAAAGACACAGGGCAACTGCTTCCGGGGCATGGCGGCTTGCTGGATCGGTTAGATGCTTTGATGGCGGCAATGTTCATTTTCGCTTTGGTCTTATTGGTTAATCCCTCAATTTGGCCAATTTAGCCCTGTATTTTTTAGTTTTTTGCGCAGGCAGATTGTGGCAAGCTAGAGTAACGACTAACGAGGTTTCTTTACGCAAATGACCATAATGTTTCTTGTATTGTTGTTTGCTGTTTCATTTTTCGTAGTGATTTCAAGCCTCGTTTTCTTCCATGAATTAGGCCATTACAGTGCCGCACGCTTTTTTGGCGTGGCTGTTGAGCGCTTCTCAATTGGTTTTGGAAAGCCCATATGGCGCCGCCGTGCTAAATCCGGAACAGAGTGGGTTGTCGCGGCTATTCCTCTAGGTGGTTACGTCAAATTCCTTGGCGACGCCGGAGCTGCGAGTAATCCTGACGCCGAGCAGCTTGCAAAAATTAGATCCGAAATTGACGAAAAGCATGGTGTTGGCGTGTCTAATTCTGTGTTTCATTTTAAACCGCTTTGGCAACGCGTATTGGTCGTGCTGGCTGGGCCAATCGCAAACTTCATTCTCGCCGCCACTATATTTACAGGTTTCATTCTCGCTTATGGCAAAACGCAGGTCACCTCGGTTGTGTTGGGCGTGGCTGAAAACACACCCGCTTACACGGCTGGGTTTGAGATTGGCGATCGGGTTCTTACGGTCAACGGCAAGGATGCGCGTTATACATCACAATTGATGCCACTGATTGGATTGCGAGCAGGGGATCAGCTCAATGTCATTGTTGAGCGAAACGGCGTCGAAACTGAATTAGTTGTCGTTCCAAAACGTGTGAAAAGCGAAGACTTTGTCGGAGGTGAAGCCGAGATCGGTCAAATAGGCATACAAATTCCTGGCCGCGGTAGTGATGCGAAATATCTAAATGTAACAAAATACAATTTAGCAACCGCCCCGTTTCAGGGAATAAAAGAAGTCGGCAATTCAATTGCGCACACGGGAACATATATTGGCCGTATCTTCACGGGCAAGGAAAATGGTAAGCAGTTGGGCGGTATTGTGCGCATCGCAGCTATGACCGGAAAAACAGCTACAGATGGCGCGCAACGCAACGTTCCTGTATCTGAACGTGTAAGCGGTATTCTTAAGCAGCTAATATACCTTGCGGGCGCATTATCGATAGGGTTAGGTGTCGCAAATTTAATGCCGATTCCAGTGCTCGACGGTGGACATTTACTCTTCTATGGCTATGAAGCCGTAGCTGGCCGTCCTCTTAGTCAAGACAAGCAGGAATTTGGCTTTCGTATTGGTTTTGCCCTAATATTGGGCTTGTTTGTAATTTTGACGTGGAATGACATCGGATATGTTCGCAGCCTCTTCTAATGCCGCTCGTCAGTTTTGTGCTGCGCTAGCTTTAATTCTCGCCGTACTGATGAGTGCCCCAGCAATTCTGGCTCAGGATGCTTCGCCGTCCGCCGCTCAGGTGACGCGTATCAATTCAATTTCTGTGGTGGGCAATCAGCGTATCGAAGCAAACACCGTTGCATCCTATCTTCTCTTTGCACCGGGTGATCGTTTCGACCCGCGCCGAATTGATTTGTCAGTAAAAACGCTTTTCGCGACAGGGTTGTTTGCGGATGTTTTGATTGAACCCAATGGCGGCGACATCATTATCCGTGTTATTGAAAACCCAATTATCAATCGCGTCATCCTTGAGGGTAATAAGTCCCTAAAATCAGATAAGATTACGGACGAAGTTGAAGCTAAACCGCGCGCCATCTTTACGCGGGCTCGTGCACAGGCGGATGTGCAACGCATTATTGAGCTCTACCGCGTTTCGGGCCGCTTTGCTGCAGATGTCACGCCCAAAGTTGTTCAGCAGCCTCAGAACCGTGTTGACCTTATTTTTGAAATTGATGAGGGACCGACGACAGGCGTCAAACGCATTAACTTCCTAGGCAATCGTGAATATTCTGACCGTCGCCTAAAGTCTGAAATGGTGACAGAAGAAAGTATTTGGTACCGCTTCTTCTCATCCAACGACAATTATGACCCGAACCGCCTCGAATTTGACCGTGAGCAATTACGTAAATTCTACACAGACCGCGGCTTTGCTGATTTCCGTGTGACGTCTGCGACAGCGGAACTCACGCCGGACCAAGAAGACTTTTACATCACCTTCAGCCTTGAAGAAGGTGAAGAATATCGCTGGGGCGATATCGATGTAAGCACTGAGCTTGAGACTCTGGACAATGACGTTCTGCTCGCTCTCATACCAATAAAGTCAGGCGAAATTTACGAAAGCTCTAAGATTGAATCGACGATTGAGACCCTCACATTTGCCGCGGGCGCATCTGGTTATGCCTTCGTTGATATCCAACCCCGCGTTAAGTTCAATCGCGAAAATAACACGGCGGATATCACATTTGTTATTGAAGAAGGTCCGCGCGTTTACATTGAGCGCATTGACATCATTGGTAACACCCAAACTCTGGACTATGTCATACGCCGTGAAATGGAACTTGTTGAAGGGGATGCCTTTAACAAAGTCCTACTTGATCGCTCTCGTAATCGCGTGCGCTCATTGCGGTTCTTTGAGCCTAAAGACGGTGTGGAAATAACAGAACGCCAAGGTAGTCAGCCGGATCGCGCCATTGTTGAGGTTAAAGTTAAAGAAGTCCCCACAGGCGAGCTTTCATTTTCTGCTGGCTTCTCCTCTGCAGACCGTTTCTTAGTAGACTTTGCGATTACCCAACGAAATCTACGCGGACGCGGACAGCAGTTGCGCTTTGTCATACGCGCGAGTTCTAACCGACAAGAAATCGACTTGCGTTTTACGGAGCCAAGGTTCTTGGGCCGAAACCTGGCTGCTGGCGTAGAGGTTTTTGATGTTACGAATGACTTCTTGGAAGAAGCAGGGTTCCGCTCAAAGCGCACAGGCGGGGCAGTGACAATCGGCTTCCCAGTAACTGAATTCACATCGCTTCAAGGTCGCTACGCGCTTCGCCAAGAAGAAATTGAAATTCCAAATATCAATTGTAATGACCCATCAATCGCATTTGATCCGCAAACGGCAAGCTTGTGTTCTCAGGAAGGCGGCCGCCTGACATCTGCGCTGGGATATACATTCTCATGGGACCGCAGAAACGATCCAATTGAGCCGACACGCGGTTTTGACTTACGCGTTTCTCAAGACTTTGCTGGCCTGGGCGGTGATGCTAAATATTTACGCACCGAACTTAACGGCAATACGTATTACGGAATTTTCAAAAACGTTATTGCGTCGGGCCGTATTTCTGCGGGCTACACACAAGGCTATGGCGACGATACGGTCCAATTAAACGACCGTTTCTTCAAAGGCGCGAATAGTTTTCGCGGATTTGATAATGCTGGTCTTGGACCTCGTGTTATTCAGATCGATGACGCCACTGGCGAAGTTATCACAAAGGGCCGCGCTCTCGGTGGTAACTTCTACGCAATTGGTGCTGCCGAAGTCAGCTTCCCGTTGGGTCTTCCTGAGCAATATGGAATACTTGGATCACTCTTTGCTGAGGCTGGAACGGTTGGCATCCTAGATGATGACTTTAAATTCTCAGATCCTGCGGAGGGTACAGATCCAGATCCGTTGACAGGAATAACAACAACTGTCGTAGATGATCTGTCCCTTCGAGCTGTCGTTGGCGTCAGTATTTTCTGGGACAGCCCATTTGGGCCAATACGCTTTGACCTCGCGCAGCCTCTGGCTCGTGAAGAGTATGACCGCACAAAGTCATTCCAGTTTAATACACGTACCCGCTTCTAAGGAGCAATCATGTTTTTTCGCCATTTCGTCCGTACTGCGGCGCTGTTCATTTGTGCTCTGATGTTTTCCGGTACTGCAAATGCACAATCAATATTGGTTGTGGATCAAGCCAGAGTACTTCGTGATTCAAATGTCGGGAAACATGTTCAGAACCAATTGCAAAGCATAGGCGCTCAAATGGACGCTGAGGTGAAATCTGCAGGTGGGTCGATAAAGTCTGAGTATGATAGCCTGAAGGCAACGACGCAGAGTATGACGCCAGAACAACGCCGCGCTCGCCCTGACCTTGAGCAGCGTGCATTAGAACTACAAAAGAAAATGCAAAACGCTCAGGCCGAAATGAGCTACAAACAGCGCGAGCTTGTTGCGACAGAACAAAAAGCTCTCGGCAAAGTGAATGAAAAGCTCGCCAAAATTTTGGAAGCGATCGTAGCTGAACGCGGGGCGCAGCTTGTCGTAGATCGCTCTATGGTTATTTATGGCGCTCCCGCAATCGATATTACGGATGATGTCATATCTCGCTTGAATAGCGAAATGCGCACAGTCAGCGTGACTCGTGAGCGTTTGCCGCGTAGATAATACTCTAGCGATGCGAGTCGCCTTAATTTCTACCGGGGGTAACGATGATAGATGAGCGGTTTTATCATTATCACGGTAAGTTAAGTATCTCTGACATTGCTCGTTTTCTAAACCTAGGCTTAGAGTCTAACTATAGTGAAGTTATTCATATCACCGGCGTTGCTAATCTAGCCGTTTGTTCGGAAAACACTCTAAGCTTTTATAGTGGGAAAAAGTATAAGGATGCTCTCGAGACAGCTCAGGGGGGCATCGTATTATGTCGCGCAGATGATGCATCAACCATTAATGATGCAGGATGCATTGCCTTAGTTACGCCTAACCCTAGAGTGGCATTCTCTAAAATTCTTGATAAAATGTACTCCAAACGAGGCTTCGTCGCAGGTGATGTTAGAATTTCGCCTGACGCATCAATTCACAAAACAGCACACATTATGCCCGGGGCTGTAATTGGGCCCAAGGCCATTATTTCTGATAACGCCATAATCGGCCCTAACGCTGTTATAGGGCCAGGCGTAACCATTGGTAAAAATACGAATATCGGGTCCTGCGCTCAGATCATGTGTGCAGATATTGGTGATAGATGCACAATCCATGGCGGGGCAGTTATTGGGGGTGATGGGTTTGGTGTTGCGCAGGACGATAAAGGCAATATCGATATTGCCCATATCGGTACTGTTCTCATCACAGATGATGTCACAATCGGCTGTAACACGGCCATTGATCGCGGAATGCTAGGCGCAACGCGCATCGGTAACCGCACAAAAATAGATAATTTGTGTCAGATTGGACACAATACTCAGATCGGTGATGATTGCGTTATTGCTGCACATGCGGGCATATCAGGTAGCTGTATCATTGGAAACGGTGTTTCATTTGGCGGAGCCGTTGGAATTGCGGATCACATGAAAATTGGTGATGGCGCTGTTCTGGCTGGGAGAGCCGGCGTAATGAAAAACGTTCCCGGCGGTGAAGTATGGTCTGGTTTTCCAGCTAAACCTTTACGCCAGCACATGCGCGAAGTTGCAACGCTTTCACGTCTGACGAGGTCAAAAAAGAAATGAGTAATCGAGACGGTAAGCCCCAACCTCCTTTTGGCGCGGAGACAATAAAAACGCTCATTCCGCATCGCGCGCCCATGCTGATGTTGTCTCGCATTGTGTCTGTTGGTGAGGACGCAATCGTTACAGAGCATGACATTACGAGTGATATGCCTGTGCTGGCCGGGCATTTTCCGGGTATGCCGCTCATGCCCGGAGTTTTGTTGGCTGAAACTGCCGCACAAAGCGCGGCTGTGCTTATGGACTTAACCTATGACATTGAAGGTGGCTCCGAATTTTTGGCGCTAACGGGAATTGATAGCGCAAAATTTCGGAAAATGGTGAAACCGGGTGACACAGTTCGTGTAGAGCTACGAATTGCGAAAGCACGTAGGCCATTGTTTAAATATGAGAGTGATTTATTTGTCGGTGAAACCCGCATCGCTCAGGTCGCATTTACTGCGAATTTGATGAAATTTAGCTAGGACGCAAATATGTCAGCCACAATCCACCCGACCGCAGTGGTTGATCCCAAGGCACAACTCGGCACAAATGTAACGATTGGTCCGATGTGCGTTATTGGTGAAAATGCTATTTTGCATGATGACGTTACCCTCATCAGCCAAGTCAGTATTGCTGGCCACACGGAAGTCGGTGAGGGCAGCATTCTTTATCCTTTTGTGTCGTTAGGGCACCCGCCTCAAGACTTTAAACATAAAGGCGGCAAGGTCGGTATTAAAATTGGAAAGCGCAACACGCTACGTGAAAATGTGACTGTGCATCCGGGAACAGATGTCGGCCGCGCGGATACGATAATTGGTGATGATTGTTATTTTATGGTTGGCGCGCATGTGGCGCATGAAAGCCGTCTTGGAAACCACGTAACATTTTCAAATTATGTTCAGATTGGCGGCGCGGTCACAATCGGAAATAATGTGATTATGGGCGGCTTGTCCGCAGCGCATCAATTTACGCGTATTGGAGATCACGCTTTTGTTGGTGCTATGGCGCTTGTGACAACAGATGTTATCCCATTTGGTTCGGTCATAGGAAATCATGCTCACCTTGCTGGACTGAACATTGTTGGACTTAAGCGCCGCGGATTTGAGCGTGAAACGATTTCTGATTTGCGTTCTGCATATCGACTATTATTTGCGCAGGAAGGCACGTTCAAAGAGCGTCTCACAGATTGTGCTCGTTTATATTCCGATCATCCACAAGTTATGGAAATTGTACGTTTCATTGAGACGCAGGACAAACGCAGCATCTGCATGCCGCATACAGGGCGATAGATGGGGGCCCTGAAAAAATTAGGACTCATTGCAGGCGGCGGTGATTTGCCAAAATATGTTCTAGCAGGGGCGAAGGAGCAGGGCGCTGATGTCTTTACCATCATTCTCTCTGATTTTGCGAAAGCCGAAGATTACCCCGAAAACAGCCAAGCATTCCGTCTCGGTGATTTTGGAAAACTCATGAAGCGGCTAACCCAAGAAAATGTTGATGGCGTATGTTTTGCTGGTATCGTGAAACGCCCTGATTTTAAGACACTCCGACCTGATCTTGGGGGGATGAAATATTTGCCTGGCGTGATTGCCGCAGCAGCAAAAGGTGATGACGCATTACTGAGACATGTAAGCAGTATTTTTGAGGGTAAAGGCATGCCCTTAATTGCCCCACAAGAATTTTGCGACGGTTTGCTCGCACCTCTTGGACCGTTAGGTGAGTACGATATCCCGGACGCACATAAAAATGATGCCGCGCAAGCCCGTACAATAGCGCGTGAAATCGGGCGTTTAGACATCGGGCAAGGCGCAGTTGTTGCGAATGGGTTAGTCCTTGCCGTCGAGGCTGCAGAAGGCACTGATGCAATGCTCTCGCGGATCAGCAGCCTTCCAGAAAACATAAAAGGCCGCGACAGCGCGCGCGCAGGTGTGCTTGCCAAAATCATCAAACCCACCCAAGACACGCGTATGGATTTACCAACGATAGGGGTGTCCACTGTTCGCGCTGCATCGATAGCCGGGCTGGCTGGAATAGTTGTTGAAGCCGAGAAAGCGTTCATCATTGATAAGGCTGAGGTCACAAGAGTAGCCGACGAGTTAGGACTATTCGTTATTGGATTATCGCCAAATGGCTAATCATATTTATATTGTTGCTGCAGAACGTTCTGGGGATAGTCTAGGCGCGGCTTTAATCGACTCTTTACGCGCGCAATCCCCGTCGATTGAAATCAGCGGCATAGGCGCGACTCAAATGGAGACTAGAGGAATTAACTCCCCGATAGACGTCGCTCCGCTTGCTATTCTAGGTATATTTGAAGGCCTTATGAAATACCGCACCGTCATGCGATTGGTGCGACAAGCAAGCGATGCGATTCTTGCTTCAGGCGCGCAGTTGGTGGTCTTGATCGATAGTTGGGGGTTCATGATGCGTGTCGCTGAGCGCCTAAAAGCGAAGGGATATAAAGGGCAGATTGTTAAATATGTCGCCCCGCAAGTTTGGGCAATGCGCGAAGGACGAACCAAAGTGCTGGCCCGCAGTGTCGATCATCTTTTGACAATACATAGTTTTGAAGCGCCATATTTCACACGTGAAGGCTTACCTGTCACATATGTAGGAAATCCTGTTTTCGACAAAGATTACAGGTCCGGAGATGGAAAAGGTCTCAAGAAACGGCTAAACATATCAGGTCCAACACCAGTGCTGTGTATGCTTCTTGGATCCCGTCCCGCTGAAATAGAGCGGCTTGCCATGCCCTTTGGTGATACACTCCTTGCATTGCGTAAGGCCCTGCCAGATTTAAAAGTTTTATCTCCACTAGCTGAGAGCACCGCGGAGTTAACACGCGAGGTGACGCAAGATATTGAGGGCTACGATGACGTAGTATGGCTTAATGAAAACGACAAATTAAATGCTTTTGCTGCGTCTGATGCCGCTTTAGCGTGCTCAGGCACCGTGACGACACAGCTTGCGAGCGCAGGTTTGCCGACTGTTGTGGGGTATAAAATAAGCGCGATGTCTTATGCCGTAGCATCCCGATTGTTCAAAGCGGATTATGTGTCGATTGTGAATTTAGCGGCGAGCGCAGAGCTTATGCCAGAACTTTTACAAAATGACTGCGTTGCCGAAAAGCTCGCGCCGCAGGTGCTAAGGTTTTTTCACGATGATGCGTTACGTCTTTCGCGCCGTAATACGCTTCTCGCTCAAACAGATGAAATGAAGGCGGGGCAGGGTGCTGCGAGCGACAAAGCCGCTCGCGCAATTTTGGAGTTAATCAGTATCTAGCGCTGGCCCATCGGCACGAAATCGCGCGCCGAAGCGCCCGTGTAGAGCTGACGCGGACGACCAATACGCTGACTTGGATCTTCGAGCATTTCATTCCACTGCGAAATCCAGCCAACTGTACGCGCGAGCGCAAATAGAACCGTGAACATTGATGTCGGGAAACCGAGCGCTGATAGAACGATACCAGAATAGAAATCGACATTCGGATAAAGTTTTTTCTCAACAAAATACTCATCTTCGAGTGCGATCTTCTCAAGCTCTTTTGCAACATCCAGAACAGGGTTCTTAATACCGAGCTCGTCCAGAACTTCATGTGCCACTTTCTGCATAACGCGTGAGCGTGGATCGAAGTTTTTATAGACGCGGTGACCAAAGCCCATCAAGCGGAAGGGGTCGGACTTGTCTTTCGCGCGCGCGATGAATTCCGGAATGCGGTCAACCGTACCAATTTCGCGCAGCATGTTTAGGCAGGCCTCGTTCGCGCCGCCGTGGGATGGCCCCCATAAACACGCAATGCCCGCAGCAATACAAGCATAGGGGTTAGCGCCCGAAGAGCCGGCGAGACGTACTGTTGATGTCGATGCGTTTTGCTCGTGATCAGCATGAAGAATGAAAATTTTATCCATAGCGCGCGCAATTGTCGGGCTCGCTTTGTAAGACTCTGCCGGAACAGAGAAGCACATCTTCAAGAAGTTCTCGGCATATGACAGGGAGTTGTCAGGATAAACGTGAGGCTGCCCAATAGAATACTTATATGCCCGCGCTGCGATCGTCGGGATCTTCGCGATAAGGCGGTGCATGGCCATATTACGCGCTTCGTCTTCAGTCGTATGAGCGTTATCATTATAGAACCCTGAGAGCGCTCCAACAGTACCGCACATCATGGCCATTGGGTGAGCATCACGGCGGAAGCCATGAAAGAAACTTTCGATTTGATCATGAAGCATTGTGTGGTTCGTGATCGTGTCTTTGAAGGATTTGTCTTGGGCTTTGTTGGGCAATTCACCATTGATCAACAAATAAGCAACTTCGAGAAAATCAGACTTCTCAGCAAGCTGCTCTATCGGGTATCCGCGATATAAAAGCTGGCCTTTACCGCCATCGATATATGTAATTTGACTCTCAGTTGAACATGTCGACGTGTAGCCCGGGTCAAATGTGAAATGACCTGAGGCTTTGTAGAGGCCGCGCACGTCAATGCCCGGCGCGCCCATTGAGCCTTCATATACCGGCAGATCAATGTCTTTGCCGCCTAGGGACAGTTTTGCTGTTCCTGTATTTTTGATTTTATTTTCCATATTTATCCCTCAGGGTTATGTGCTGACGCGTCGGTGAGACGGCCGAGTGTTTCTTCGCGTCCCAGCGCGGTGAGCACTTGGGACAAATCAGGCGATTTATGGCCCGCGGTAAGTGCCGCGCGAACAGGTTGCCCGATCTTGCCAAATCCGATGTCATTATCTGCAACGAACTGGTCTAGAATCATTTGGATCGCATCTGCACTCCAGTCCGTGTCTTCTAAGGCTTTCAGCTTTAAAGTCAAAGCCGCGATCAAATCTGTTGCACCTTCACGTCGCAGCGGTTTGGCCGCCTTTCCAGTGATCTCTAACGGCCGATTAAGGAGTAAATATTGTGCTTGCTCGCCCATTTCAATGAGGGTCTTTGATCGCGGTTTTAACTCATCCATTGCCGATGTTATGCGCGCCGTTTTTGCATCGCCTAGCTCGCCACCATTCACTTCTGTTAGAAAAGGTAGCGCCGCCTTAAGCAGTTCCGCATCATCCATCATTTGGATATGCTGGCCGTTCACATAGGCCATTTTATCGAAATCAAGCCGAGCAGGGGATTTGACAATGCCCTCTAAATTAAAGGCCTCTACGGCCTCTGCGTCGGTAAATATTTCTTGATCGCCATGCGACCACCCAAGTTTCATGAGGTAGTTTCGAAGGCCCGAGGCGACATATCCCATATCACGATAGGCGTCAGCTCCTAGCGCGCCGTGACGTTTCGAAAGTTTCTTTCCGTCGGGCCCGTGAATAAGCGGAACATGGGCATAATCAGGTACGTCCCAACCCATTGCCTCAATCATAATTTTTTGGCGACCTGCATTTATAAGGTGGTCATCACCGCGAATAATATGCGTCACGCCCATGTCATGATCGTCAACAATCACGGCCAACATATATGTCGGCGTGCCGTCAGCACGCAGCAGAACGAGATCATCGAAATCTTCATTTTCCCACTTAATATCCCCTTGGACTTGGTCACTAATTTTAGTTTGCCCAGTGGGAACTTTGAAACGGATAACATAGGGCTCGCTATTTTGCGCGGCTTTACTGTCTCGAAACGGTGAACGGAAGGCTTGCCCAGCATCACGAGATTTCTCGCGCGCGGCAGCCAATTCTTCAGTCGTTAAATAGCATTTATAAGCGTGGCCATTGCCCAGCATGGTTTGAGCGACTTCAACGTGGCGGTCAGCGTTTTGGCTTTGATAAACTAAATCGCCATCATAACTTAGTCCAAGCCACTCCATTCCATCCAAAATGGCCTGCGTTGCAACGTCTGTAGAGCGCGCGCGGTCTGTGTCTTCGACGCGCAAACGAAATGCTCCGCCATGACGTTTTGCATAGAGGTAGTTAAATAACGCCGTGCGTGCCCCGCCAATGTGTAGGAAGCCTGTGGGTGAGGGCGCAAACCGCGTTACGGGCGTTTTCTGGCTCATGGATTATCCTCTTTAATCACCCTCGCGGCTATGGCCATTCGAAGTTAAGTTTTCTAACTTGCGCCTGTTAGCATGCAGGGGGGAGCGGGCAATAGCAGATTTGCATGGCATATATGATGCGTCCCCCGAGGCCGCGCAAAGTGCGCCGCGCTTTACGCTATTTCAGACGCTAAGCTTCGAAGTCGGAACTCTGCTCTTTGGCGCTGGGATTGTGCTATATTTTGCACTCCCATTCGAGCCGCCCTTTGCTGGATTATCGGCCATATTATTTATATGCATATGTCTCGCATGGCTTAGTCACAGCCGAGCTCAGTTTTGGGCCTTGTCATTGGGTTTGGCCATAATTGTTTTAGGCCTTTGGCGCGCAACGCTTCACACGAATAGCGTCGCCGCGCCAATATTATCACAGCACAGCCAAGCCTACATGGTCACGGGCTGGGTTAGGGCTGTAGAGCGCAGCGGGAGCGGATATCGCGTCAATTTACGTGTTGGCAATATGGAGCAATACGGAGAAGTGTTGCCCGCTCATGAGACACCGCACGCCGTGCGCATCAAAATTAAAGGCGCAGAAGGCCTATCGCCGGGGCAAGACATTAAAATATTTGCGCGTCTCTCCGCGCCGCCGCGCCCTGTAATCGCTGATGGATACGATCCTGCGCGCCGCGCTTATTTTGATCGCGTAGGCGCGAATGGCTTTGCTATAGGGAAGGTTCAAACCATCGAGCGGCAATCTACGGCGTTTTCGCAGCGCTGGAGCAAGACTAGAGCCGCTTTTCGAGCCCGTATCATTGCGCGTATCCAAAGCCGCGCGCCGCCGCAAACGGCTGGCCTCCAAGTGGCATTGATTACAGGTGAGCGTGCTTTCATACCCGAAGATCAAGTTGAAGCGCTGCGCGTCACAGGTTTGGCGCATATTCTGGCAATATCAGGCCTCCACATGGGCCTCGTTGCAGGCGGAGTATATTGGGCGCTCACGCTACTGCTCGCGAGTATTGATGTATTGGCGCGAAGATATGACGTCCGTAAAATATCAGCCACAGTTAGCTTACTTGCTGCGACTTTATATTTAGTCATATCAACAGGGGCGGTTTCAACGCAGCGGGCT
>CALLBH010000014.1 GCA_938001945.1 uncultured Robiginitomaculum sp. | reverse complement strand
AGCCCCGCTCGCCCATATGGCCGCGGCGATGCTGGGCGAAGGTGAGAGTATTTATAAAGGCACAATCATGCCTTCGGCGCAGGCGCTCTCTGATGCCGGATTAACGCCAATTATTCTAGGCGCCAAAGAAGGGCTTGCCCTGATTAACGGCACACAGTTCTCTACGGCCTATGCTCTTGCGGGGCTATTTGATGCGTGGCGCAATGCCCAAGGCGCGATAATTACGTCATCGCTGTCAACCGATGCAATCATGGGGTCGACCGCGCCATTACTGCCTGAAATTCATGAGCTGCGCGGTCATCGCGGGCAGATCGAAACGGCGGCGGCAATGCGCGCGCTCTTAAAAGGGTCAGAAATCCGCGACAGTCACCGCGAGGATGATAGCCGCGTTCAAGACCCCTACTGCATTCGCTGCCAGCCTCAAGTCACCGGCGCATGTGTAGATATGCTGCGCATGGCAGCCACGACATTACAGATTGAAGCCTACGCCGTTACAGACAATCCTCTCGTGCTGAGCCAAACAGGACAGATCGTTTCGGGTGGCAATTTCCACGCCGAACCTGTTGCCTTTGCCGCGGATCAAATCGCAATCGCCATTGCCGAAATCGGCGCAATCGCGCAGCGCCGCGTGGCGCTTATGGTCGACCCGACGCTAAGCTTTGATCTCCCGCCATTTCTTACGCCGCGTCCCGGCCTAAACTCCGGCTATATGATCGCCGAAGTCACCACAGCGGCCTTGATGAGTGAGAACAAGCACCTTGCCAATCCGTGTTCAACTGACTCTACCCCGACCAGCGCGAACCAAGAGGATCACGTCTCTATGGCGGCCCATGCGGCGCGGCGCTTAATGCAAATGAATACTAATCTCTCTAGCATATTAGGCGTAGAGCTGCTCTGCGCGGCGCAAGGCGTTGAATTTCGTAGCCCGCTGAAAACAAGCGCGCGCTTACAAACAATCATCTCGCATCTGCGTCACGATGTGAGCCGATTAGAAGATGATCGTTACCTCGCTGATGACATTAATGCGGCCCGAAACATGATCGCCGATGGATGCCTTATCACCGCCGCCGGCCTCAATTCCACATTTACGCTTGTCGCAAAATGATCCCTGTCGATATCATTAGAGGCAACAGTCCAATTATTTTGGTCATGCCGCATTCGGGGCTTTATATCCCCCGAGATATTTATGCGCGCCTCAATGAAACTGGGCGACAGTTGTCGGATACAGACTGGCATATAGACCGTCTCTACGCAGATCTTCTCCCAAACGCGACGATGGTGCGCGCCAATTTTCATCGCTATGTCGTTGACCCTAACCGCGACCCGTCCGGCGCAAGCCTGTATCCGGGGCAGAACACGACGGGCCTTTGCCCGCTCATCGATTTTGACAACACCCCGATTTATTACGCGAACCAAACACCCGATGCCGCAGAAATTGAGCGTCGCCGTCTCGCCTATCATGCGCCCTATCATACCGCGCTAGAGGCTGAGGTCGCGCGGGTTAAGTCAATCCACGGTGTTGCCCTATTATATGACTGCCACTCCATTCGATCCAAAGTCCCGTATCTCTTTGACGGCGCGCTGCCGGATTTCAACATTGGCAGCAATAGCGGGCAAACCTGCTCGCGCGGCATACAAGACCTTGTCAGTGAAATTTGCGCCAAGGCGGCGGGTTACACCCATGTCGTAAATGGCCGCTTCAAAGGCGGCTGGACAACGCGCAATTATGGCCGCCCTGATGATGGCGTTCACGCCATTCAAATGGAGCTATCGCAAATCAATTATATGAATGAGACATCGCCGTGGATTTACGCCCCGCCCCGGGCAGAGAAATTACGCGCCGTTCTCAAAACACTCCTAACCGCTCTCGAAGTCCACATTTTAAAAGGTAACATCACATGAGTTTCACACGTAAGAATAGCCGCGATATTTACCCCGCGACCGGAACGGAAATTACCGCAAAGTCGTGGCTAACCGAGGCCCCGATGCGCATGCTGATGAATAACCTTCATCCTGATGTTGCAGAAAATCCTCACGAGCTTGTGGTCTATGGCGGAATTGGCCGCGCTGCGCGAAATTGGGAAGCCTATGACCAAATCGTCGCAAGCCTGAAAGAGCTGGAGGATGACGAAACCCTGCTCGTGCAATCGGGTAAACCCGTGGGCGTATTTCAAACCCACAAAGACGCGCCGCGCGTTTTAATCGCCAATTCCAACCTTGTTCCAAACTGGGCCAATTGGGATCACTTTAATGAGCTCGATAAAAAAGGCCTCGCTATGTATGGCCAGATGACGGCGGGCTCTTGGATCTATATTGGCACGCAAGGCATCGTCCAGGGCACATATGAAACCTTCGTCGAAGCGGGACGACAACATTATGACGGCAACTTAAAAGGCAAGTGGATACTCACCGGCGGGCTTGGCGGTATGGGCGGCGCGCAGCCGCTCGCGGCGGTCATGGCGGGTGCATGCTGCCTCGCCGTAGAATGCGATGAAACCCGTATCGATTTTCGCCTTCGCACGGGATATGTAGACGCCAAAGCCGAGACGCTCAACGAAGCTTTAGGCCTGATCGAAACATGGACAGCCGCAGGCGAAGCCAAATCTGTTGGTCTTCTTGGCAATGCCGCAGATGTTTTCCCGGAGCTTATCAAACGCGGCGTTCGTCCAGATATCGTGACAGATCAAACCTCGGCTCATGACCCGCTAAATGGCTACCTCCCGCAAGGATGGAGCGTTGCGCAGTGGAATGAGGCGAAAACCCGCGATCCAAAATCCGTAGAAGTGGCAGCTCGCGCCTCAATGAAAGTCCAAGTCGAAGCCATGGTTGCCTTTTGGAACCAAGGCGTCCCAACGCTCGATTACGGCAATAATATCCGCCAAGTCGCCAAGGATGAGGGGCTAGAAAATGCCTTTGATTTCCCGGGTTTTGTTCCTGCTTATATTCGTCCGCTGTTTTGCCGCGGCATTGGCCCATTTCGGTGGTGTGCCTTGTCCGGTGACCCCGAAGATATTTATAAAACAGATGCTAAGGTCAAAGAGCTTATTCCCGATGATCCGCATTTGCATCACTGGCTCGATATGGCGCGCGAGCGGATTTCATTCCAAGGCCTTCCTGCCCGTATATGCTGGGTGGGATTAGGACAGCGCCATAAACTCGGCCTCGCCTTTAATGAAATGGTGCGCTCGGGCGAGCTTAGCGCGCCTGTCGTTATTGGCCGGGACCATCTGGACTCCGGCTCTGTCGCCTCGCCCAACCGCGAGACTGAGGCGATGAAAGACGGCTCTGACGCTGTCTCTGATTGGCCGCTTCTGAATGCGCTCCTCAACACCGCATCAGGCGCGACATGGGTGTCGCTGCACCATGGCGGCGGCGTAGGTATGGGATATTCGCAGCATTCCGGAATGGTCATCGTTGCTGACGGTAGCAAAGACGCAGATCGCCGTCTTAAACGCGTTCTATGGAATGACCCCGCCACAGGCGTCATGCGCCACGCCGATGCGGGCTATGACATTGCCGTGGATTGCGCCAAGATGAACGACCTAGATTTGCCAGGTATTCTATAGGCGTAAACGACGAATAAGTTTTACTTCGAAGACCCAAACCAGCGGCGCATGAATTTTCGAAAGCCCGAGCGCGACTCGTTTAATTCTTTTTGCGCTTCTTTGGCATGATCACCAACTGTCTTGGAAATATCGTCGAATTCTTCACCAATTTTGTCGGTGATGGGATCGACATTCTTTTTCTTCCAGCGGCGTATGGCGCGCCAGATGAAGAAGAATATGAGGAATACGATAAACAGGAAGACAATGTTAAACCACGGAATAAGCACGGCATTAGGTCCGTCGACTTTTTTTATCTTTACGGCATTGGGCCAAATCGAAAACATGCGAATGCGCCAGCCGTAATGGGTGACGGCGACCCATTGGTCGTCATTACGCGCCATATCAGCAGCCTTGGCCGATAAGTCACTACTGTCAAACTTTAGGTAAAATGGGAATGACCAACCCGTATCTTCATTGCGATAGACGCGGGTTTTCCCATTGTCGCGCACCGTCGAGATAAAGCGCACGTCGCGTTTGGTATCGCTTTTTGTGCCGACATCGGGGCTATCCCAAAAAGGCGAGCCTTCGTGGATGTCCATGCGTTTCACTTCGACATCAACAACGCGCACAATATCGCGCTGCGGAAGATAATAATGCACAAGCACAATTGTGATCAAAACGAGAAAGGTCGTAAAAATTATTTTTAGGGTTCTTAACATCGTTTATCTCCTTAAGAATATTGCGCCAAATAGCCCAGCAGCAATAGCACGGCGAGCGGGAACACATAAACCAGCACGAATAGTTTCGGCTTTAGTGAGCGCTCATATTTCGCCATGCCTTTGGTGATATATTCGTCTTGCGGCTCGGTGACATTTTTATCTTTGTAATTGAGCTTTAATTTTTGGCGCTGGCGAATGCGCGAGACGGTAGAGAGCGCGATGTAAACGGCGGTCAAAAGCACCAAGATTATAACGATATTTCTTACCCAGCCGATCATCTTCTACGCCCTTTCCCTTTTCCCTTTTTACCTTTGCGGTATTTATCCTTATCCCAATCAAGCTCGTCGCGCAGACTGCTGCTGCGTGGCCCTCGATTATCATCAGGCTTCACCCAAATCACGCCGTCTTTGACATAGGGCGTGCCCCATGGATTAGTCATGCGTTTTGCGCCGTCTGACTTGCTCTTGCGGCGCGGCTGAGGGGCGGGCTCGGGCTCTTCTTCCATGGCGGGTTCTTGGCCAAACAAGACTTCACGCGCGCCGGCTTTGTCGACGGCATATTCTGCGGCGAGGAATTTAGACACATAGTCTTTCTTGCTCTCCGGCCATTCGCGATAGGCAGCATAAAATAGCGGCTTATGACAAATAAAGAGCTGCCGGAAATCCATACGCGTTAAATCGGCGAGCAGCATATTGACCAAATCACGGTCCTTGTGCTGACTTCCGCGCATGGCATAGAAATAGGACGGATGCTGCGGACGCATTTTCGGGATGCCGCCGCCCATACTCGCCCAACGCCAATAGTCCATCAGACCGTAAAACTCTTCGGGCATATCATTGGCAATGCGGCGCTCGATGCGGCGAATATTACGGCGCGTAATGCCTGTTAAATCCACGCCTAATTCTGCGGCGCGCGAGATGGTAATAAAATCAATCTTCTGTTTTATAATCGCGGCCGTGCTGTCATTTTTTCGTTGCACGATCAGCTCATATAGGCCTTCGTCGCGCAGAAAGTCAGCAATGCCGTCGCGGTCTTCAAAGGTCAGAACATTTTTAATGGGCAGGTCATCAAGCCCGTCAATATCTTCGCGCGCAATGATGGTTGGCGTTTGCGCGTCACGGAAAATATAGACCCCGCCAAAATGGTCGGTGTAATAATTGCCCTGCTCATAGCTTTTGGTTTTTAGCTCGACGGGATTGCGGTGAATATTGCCGGTGCGTTTGGCCAGCTCGATCATCTGTGCAATCAGGACATCATCCCACCATGCATCCTCCTCGTCCATGAAACGGTCAATATGACCGCCCAGCTGATTGGCCTCGGCGACGTGGGATTGAATGGTGTCGGCCTCGACATCGATCTGATTTATCAGCAAGAGATCATGCGGGCTTTCCATGGAAAACACCGAATTCATCAACTCGCCCGCCACCGCTTCGCGCGCGGTTAAGGCAAAAAGCTGGTCTTCATTATCTTCGATATATTGACGCAGTATAGAGCGTGACGTCGAGAACTTGGAATTGAGCAAAGGCGATTTTTTCTGATCCGTCGAGAGCAGAACAAACATGCGGTTACAGCCCTTGGGATTTAAATATAAATCATCCTCAAACTCATGACCGATCTCGGGCGAATATCCCGAAATATCAATATGAAATTCCGTCAGCTCCGTCTGCCGCCCAATCAAATGCTCAAGCGCGCGGTTATAGCGCTCGACCAAAGCCGGCGATTTCACCTCAACAAGGTTGCCAAACATCAGGCCGTTTTTAACGAGGCGCATCATGTAATTACTTTCCTCCAAAGCCGAGGAGCATAATGCTTCGTTAAAAGCCCGAACCAAAGCATTGGCAAAACAGTACCGCCAACAAGATACAGGAAGACATAAGGCACTAATGCACCATACTTTAGCCCCAAGACTAAATCTGCGCCGATACCTCGAATTTCATCAGGAATAACAATCGCAAAAAGTCCAAATGGTAGGGTAATTAGAGCTCCCCACAAATATGTCCAGATTGGCCAGGATATCTTTTTTCCGTTATCGAAAGAGCGTTTTGCAAACCTTAAAAGCAAATAGATAATCCATATTGTTGAGAATATAGCAAGTAAGAGCATTATTATAAAAGTGAAATCGCTCACCCCTTCGCCCCCAAATACCGTTTCTTAGCCTCTTCCTGTCGTCCAAAATCACGCACCATGTTCTCAATGGCGATTTCGTCGCTCTTATCGGCGTAGCGAAATTCGCTGTCGGCGTAGCGGTTGATTTCTTGGAGGACCATGTCGACGGTGATGGGCTTGGACAGATCAGAGATCATGGCTTTCTTGGTGTCATAATCCTTGAGCAAGAAGAGGTCCGGTTTTTCCATCCACTCATCCGGCAATTCAAAATCCATCGCGCGGACTTTGATCGCGTCGGTAATATTTTTAATGGCGCGGCCTGTGAAGCGCTCATCGACATTTTGGATATTATCCAAATAGGTTCCGATCTTGGCGAGCGTGTCTAACTTACCTAGCTCTTTGGTGGTCTGTTCATAGACCCTAATCAGGCCGTCTTCTTTGGGCTGGCTATGGGCTTCGAAACTGCGGGCCACAGCTTTTTTAAGCTGCTGCGTTTCAAATAATTTGTGTTTGCCGACAGGGATTTTATGGTTCTTACCCATTAAAATGTGCAGAATATCAATATAGTCTTCGCGGCTTTGCGGCCCGTCCACAAGGAAGCGCGCGCCCGCGCGTTGACGCAGCGCGTCATCGACATTTTCGGGGTAATTGGAAAACATACCAAATGTACAATTGCCGCGCACCACGGTATTTGCGCCTGCAAAACTCTCCATCAAGACGGCTGTAATTTCGAGCTGCCCCGCGCTGCTTTGGCGGTCGCCGCGTTTACCCGCAAGCTGATCAATATCGTCAATCGTGCCGAAGCCGATTACATTGGGATCAATCACATTATTAAAGAACGCCTTTGCATTTTGCGCCGATTTACCCTGATAGCTATCGATGCTCTCCGTGGAGAGGTTTTGATACCGAAAAGGATATCCAGCATTTTGGCAATAGTCATGGATCAGGCCCGCCATCATTTGAATGAGGATGGTCTTGCCTGTCCCCGGTTTTCCGTCGCCCATAAAGGTAAAAATAAATCCGCCAAGCTCGACAAAGGGATTGAGCTTGCGATCAAAATCATAGGCCATGATCATTTTAGCCCGCTTCATGGCTTGATATTTCGCGATATGATTGCCGACAATTTCATTGGGCTTTTTAAAGCTCATGGTCAGCTTTGTGCTGCTGCTGCGGCCATAAGGTGTGAAGCCATTAATCTGAAAGTCATCGGCTTCAACGCGGTAACTCACAGCGTTAAACGCCTCTAGCCGCGGCAGGTTCGAGGCGCGCAAAGCGGCCTTCTCCATAAGTTGCTCTAGGAAAGCCGAAAGAGTAGGAATGAGCTTGTCTTCGGTGGTCGCATGGACGGCAAGATTTTGATCCAGCTCCCATAGCGCGCCCGTTAGCGCGAGTTGGCTATTATCGGTCAGGACTTCTTCGACTTCGCCGACTTCGATATTGGCTTCGGACGCATCGGCGTGGGCGCTCGCCAGTAGAAAGCTGGTCATATTGGCAAAGACATGCAGGCTAATCACGCTGCTCGCCGCCAGGAGTTCAGAAAATTCGGATTGTTTGCCGCCTGATAATTTGCCTTCGAGATTATCTTTAAGC
>CALLBH010000013.1 GCA_938001945.1 uncultured Robiginitomaculum sp. | reverse complement strand
AGCATCTTCGCTAAGGCCTGTCATGGCTTTGATTTCTGGCGTCAGGATGATGGACTTCTCACTGCGAGAGAAAACGCCGCCGCCTTTGGAAATCAGCGCTTGATTATAATCCTGCCATGTCGAGCGCGGCAGGGCGAACATACGCTCGCGCTCGGCGAAACTGGTTTCGGCGTTCGGGTTTGGATCAATAAAAATATCGAGGTGATTAAAGGCCGCGAGCAAGCGCGTATGTTTGGACAGCAGCATGCCATTGCCAAACACATCGCCCGACATATCGCCGATGCCGATGGCCGTGAAATCTTCGTTCTGAATATCTTTGCCCATTTCGCGGAAATGACGTTTTACGGCTTCCCAGCCGCCGCGCGCTGTGATGCCCATTTTTTTGTGGTCATAACCGACAGAGCCGCCCGAGGCGAAAGCATCGGCAAGCCAGAAGCCTTTGTCGATTGCGATGCCGTTCGCGATATCGGAGAATGTAGCTGTGCCCTTATCGGCAGCGACAACCAAATAAGGATCAAGATCATCCCAGCAAATTGTCCGCTCGGGCTGAATCACATCCGTGCCGACATAATTATCAGTGATATCAAGCAACCCGGAAATAAAGACCGTATAGGCGGCAATGCCTTCCTCCATAATCGCAGAGCGATCGCCGCCAACGGGGAGCGATTTAGGATAAAATCCGCCCTTGGAGCCGACGGGAACGATAACGGCGTTCTTGACTTGCTGCGCCTTCACGAGGCCGAGCACTTCGGTGCGGTAATCATCACGCCGATCAGACCAGCGCAGTCCGCCGCGCGCGACAGGACCAAAGCGCAAATGCAGACCTTCGACGCGCGGTGACCAAACAAATATCTCGCGATAGGGTTTGGGACTCGGCAGGTCCTCGAGTTCACGGCTCGCGATTTTGAGGCTGATATAGGGGTTAGGATTGCCGTGCTCATCGCGCTGATAGAAATTGGTTCGCAGGGAATTTTGTAAGAGATCTGACATACGGCGCAGCACGCGGTCATAGTCCAGAGAGCTAACAGCGTTGAGCGCGCTATTTATGTCTGTGCCGAGCGAGGCGGCATTGGCTTTGCGGTCATCCAGTGTCAGATCAAAATCAGGATTAAACCGCGTTTCAAATAAGCCAAAAATGAGTTTTGTAATATCGCCATGCGCGGTGAGCGCCGCGATTTGCACGGCTTCGGACGGGTCCATTCCCGATTGCGCGCGGTAACGAGCCAGCGTGCGAATGACGGCAACGTCACGCCATGACAGGCCGAGTTTCATGATCAGCGCGTTAAAGCGATCATTATCGGTTTGACCCGAGAGAACGGCCAATACGCCGTCTTCGAAATTCGCGCCATCAATTTTTGCGGCGTCTTCGGGGAGACGGATTTCAAAATCGTGGAGCCAGACGCGCCCTTCGGACGGCACATAAATCTCATAGCCCGTTTCTTGGATGACATGTAGGCCAAGATTATCAAATATGGGTATAATGCTGGACGGCTCCAGGCGGGTTTCACTGCGGTAGAATTTCGCGCGCAAGATATTCGGCTTATCGCCCTCGCGGCTATAGGCGCGAATACGCATAGAGCCCGGCATCCGGCCAATACGTTCAATTTGCGCGATGTCGGTAATCGCCTCATCTATAGAGAACTGGTCTTGATAACCCGACCCAAAGCCGCCCGAAAACCGCGTGGTAATGGCAGGATCAAGCAGGTCAGGCTGCGCTTCGGACAGATCAATCAGGCGCTGTTCCCAAGGCTGGGCGAGTTGGGCGATCTCTTTTTCAAGAGCGTCAACATCTGGCTCGGGGTGATTGAACGGCGTGAGGCCAATAATGAAATGTACACGGGCGACAGGTTCGTCGGAATAGCGCGGGTAAAAGGCGCTGACGCGTCCGCCATATGCCTCTTTAAGCATATTACCAATACGGCGGCGAAGTAACGTGCCATATTGCTCGCGCGGAATATAAACGAGCGCGCTGATAAACCGATCAAAGGGGTCACGGCGAATAAATAATTTCGTGCGCGGACGGTCCAGCACGCTAACGATACCGGTCGATATTCGGAGCAAATCATCTTCGCGAATTTGAAACAGCTCATCGCGCGGATATGTGTCGAGCACATAATCGAGGCTCTTGGCATCGTGACTGTCGGGCGTGACCTGCGCGCGAGCCCGCACATTGGCGAGTTTCTCGCGCAGCATGGGAACTTGGCTGGGCGGAAGATTATAAGCTGCGGCGGTGAACAGCCCGATAAAGCGCGTCTCGCCAATGACTTCGCCGTCATCGGCGTAATGTTTGATGCTGATATAATCCAGGCGCACGCGGCGATGCACGCGCGAAGCCAGATTAGATTTTGCAATCACGACAGGATCATATTCGGAGAGGATAACGCCGGATTTCGTTACCCGCGTAGGCTCGCTGGCATCGCGCAGCACTTGAAGTTTTTGATCGCGTAGCAAACCGAGGCTCGAGGCGTCCACAGTTTCAGGCTCGGTGCGTCCGTCTTCGTCTGTAAAAATTTCGCGGTAATCAAAGCGGCGTGCGCCCATAAGCACAAAATTACCGTCATAAAGCCAGCGCAAAAATTCGCAGGCTTTATCGGTTTCAACAGCTGTCACTTTGCTGAGCTCTTTTTCAGTTGCCCCGAGCGCGCCGCGCAGGGCGTCGAAATCCGCGACGACGGCATCTACATCGGCTAGAGTTTCAGTCAGACCATTCATGATGCGCTGCGTCGACGCTTGGCTTTGGCGGGCCGTAATAATGAGCATATGGCTCTCGGCGCTCGCTGTGCCTTTGTCGCTACGCTTGCCCTTGGCTGTGCGCGGGGTCTGTAAAATCGGATGAATCAGCGCGTGCATTTCAACGGATAAGGCCGCGAGCTCTCCTGTAACCGAGGCGACCAAAAAAGGTTTGTCACGTGTTGCAATCGCGAAAGCGCTATAGGCAGACGGCAAAATGGACTGCGGAACATCAATGACTAATGTTTCTGCGCTGGTGCGGGCCTGCGTGCGTTGAAACATTTCGGAGACAAGTTTGGCAAAATCCTCAGCGCTAAAGTTGACGCGTTCTGTCTTGGCCCCATCCAGCATGGCGCGCGTAAACGCTTCAGCGGCGTCTTTGGGCGAGAGCGCCTTCAGCTCAGGCCGCGTCAACATATCAGCAACGGTCACATCTAATAGCGGCGACTTATCACTTTGCGAGGTTAGTTTCGTCATGTTGGCATTCCATCTTGGCAAGCTGGTAAATTATACGCCCCTATACGCGATTCACTGCGCAAACATTAGCCCCGCTTTGGCGGCTTTGTAGAG
>CALLBH010000012.1 GCA_938001945.1 uncultured Robiginitomaculum sp. | reverse complement strand
ATCATCACCATGCGGTTCGGGTCAAGCGTGCCGCGCTGTATGGCAATCACATTGACGACTTCGGTGCGATCGGGGATGCGGCGCTCACCTTCGACAAAGTCGCTGACATAAAACACCTCTAAGCATCCGCCGCACTCTGCGCTGATTTTTTCGAATTCAGCTTTAATCCAGCGCCGCGCCGCGCCTATGCCGCGCGTATCCGACTCTGTCTCAGAGAGCGTGTGCCGCGTTCCAAATTCGGCGAGTGTTTTGATGTCTTCATAAATACGATCGGCATTGGGCGCGGTTGCAATGTCATATAAAATCATAACTTCTGACGGCGGCGCTTTTTGCGGGGCGTTTTCGTCATGCGCGCTGGCGGGGATGGCGATGGCTGTGGCCAATGCAAGTGAGGTTAGATATTTTTTCATTGTCAGTCCTAATCTGAACGCGCCGCAGCGCATTTTAGAAAATAATGGTTGCGGCTGCATAGCCGCAGCGCTGGAGAAAGCCATTTACTCCTAGGTCAAAACTCTGGATAAATAATGGCGGCCCGCATTCATGCGCTGGACGATAGGCCGTCGATTGTTTAAGTCAATTCACAGCACCGAGAGAGGGAATATTTCATGGCGTGGAAACAACAGCTTGTCGACGGATATCAACGGTTTCGCGCGAGCCATTACCCCGAGCAGAAAAGTCTCTATGAGCGTTTAGGCAAGCATGGCCAAAGCCCGGAAGTCATGCTCATTTCTTGTTGTGATAGCCGCGCTGATCCATCGGATATTTTTGATGCTGCGCCGGGCGAAATGTTTGTTCTGCGCAATGTCGCCAACTTTGTGCCGCCGCAAACGGATGATATGGATTATCAAAGCGTCCATTCGGCCATTCAATATGCCGTAGACGTATTAAATGTGAACGCGATTGTTGTGATGGGGCACGAGAGCTGCGGCGGTATTAATGCCTGTATTTCTGGCGCGGGCGATAATCCTGATGACTATATCAGTCACTGGGTTGGCTTGTTAAACCCAGCCCGCGATGTTGTTAAAACGCGCGTGAGCGATGACGAAATGCAGCAAGAAATGGAATTCGAAGGCATCCGAGAAAGCCTTAGAAATCTAATGCATGTGGACAGCATTGCGCAGCGCGTCGAGAGCGGGCAGCTCAATTTGCTTGGGGCTTATTTCTCGATCATCCGCGGTAAATTGATGTTCCTAGATTCCGAAACAAACAAATTTGTCGAAGTTCCGCCAGCTTAGCTAAACCTGACAGCCGGGACGCGCACTGACTTTGGCGTGCCAGTCCCAAATCGCGCTCATGGTCTCTGGCGGGCTGGCTTTAACCCATTTTGAAAAATCGACCAGAACCAGCGCCGTAATATCGGCGAAGGTAAAACGGTCGCTGGCGATATAGGCGCTCTCGGTAAGGCGGGCATTCATGTCTTCCCAGAAATATTCAATGCGGATACGTCCACGCTCGACGAGTTCCGGCAATTGCTCGATATTACGTGGCCCCGTCATGGCGCGGCCTTTCATGTGCGGGGAACTATTACGCAGAATTTCAGCAATGGCGGACAGGCCCTCAAACTCTAATCGCCAATTCCATTCCGACACCCGAGCTGCCTCTAGCGGTGTTTCACCCATAAGGTTTGGCGTGGGATGATGCGCTTCGATATATTGCGCAATAGCAATATTTTCACAAATCGCTTCGCCGCCTTCTGTAACAATGGCCGGGACAGCGACACGCGGGTTAATGGCGCGAAAGCTCTCGCTCATTTGTTCGCCTTTGCGCAGGTCGATTTCAACCGTTTCGATTTTATCGGCTAATCCTTTTTCAGCGATAAAAATACGGGCGCGGCGCGGGCTGGGCGCGGTGGCGCAATCATAAAATTTCATAGCGGTGTCCTGTTCATTTTGGCGGTTAACTCCTATATCCAAGATATAAACGCGCAGCGAAAGGCTAAATATGTCACTTCTGAAAAAGATCGCGCCCAAGGCCAAAGATATTGGTGCTTTCGAGGTTCGCCGTGCTATTCCGCAGGTCGGATTTAAATCCGTTGGGCCGTGGGTATTCTTTGATCATTTCGGTCCTGTTGAATTTGACCCGGGCAAAGGCATGGATGTGCGACCGCATCCGCATGTCAACCTCGCCACTGTGACCTATCTATTCGAGGGCGAAATTTTTCACCGCGACAGCCTTGGCACCGCGATGGCTATTCGTCCCGGCGCGGTCAACTTAATGGTCGCGGGTAGCGGCATTTCGCATTCAGAACGCACGCGCGAGGAACTACGCGGCGGTGGACATCGCTTGCACGGTTTGCAGCTCTGGCACGCTTTGCCCGAAGAGGCTGAGGAAACTAACCCTGAATTTCTACATTATGCCGATGAAGATTTACCGCAACGCGATGTGAACGGCGTGAATGTGCGCGTCATGATGGGGCAGGGATGGGGACTATCCAGTCCCGTTAAAACATTCTCTCCCATATTTTACGCCGAAGCGAATATGCCTGCGGGCTCGACACTAGATTTGCCCGAAGGCGTCGAGGAACTCGCTGTATATCCTGTTTCAGGTGCGGTGCGTTTTGGTGATGAGACAATCGCGCAGCATGAATTCGCAATGGTTGATCAATCCGCAGCAGATAAATTTGTCTCCGAAAGCCATGCGCGCGTTGCAATGATCGGCGGCAAGCCACTCGGCAAGCGGCATCTGTGGTGGAATTTCGTATCATC
>CALLBH010000011.1 GCA_938001945.1 uncultured Robiginitomaculum sp. | reverse complement strand
AAAAAAATCAGCAGTATTTAGCGGGTCTATCTCCGGACGTGGTCCGCGTTATTGTCCATCTATCGAAGATAAAGTTGTGCGCTTTGCTGACCGTAACGCGCATCAAATCTTCCTTGAGCCCGAAGGCCTGCCTGGCGGGCCGGATGGGGATACGATATATCCGAACGGCATTAGCACCTCCCTGCCCGAAGATGTGCAGGATAAATGGCTCCGAACAATCCCCGGCCTCGAAGAGTGCGTTGTGCAGCGTTATGGTTATGCGATCGAATATGACTATGTCGATCCGCGTGAGCTACGCGCGACGCTTGAGACCCGCAAAATGCCGGGGCTATATTTGGCAGGTCAGATTAATGGCACGACGGGGTATGAAGAAGCTGCGGCCCAAGGTTTGATTGCGGGCCTCAATGCCGCTTTTGCCGCCAAAGGCGAAGAGCCGCTTATCTTGACGCGCTCCGATGCCTATATTGGCGTGATGATTGATGATTTGATTACCAAAGGCGTATCCGAGCCCTATCGCATGTTTACATCCCGCGCGGAGTATCGCCTGACGCTCCGCGCGGACAATGCGGATCGCCGCTTGACGCCGCTCGCCATAGAGCGCGGGCTTGTCGATGTTTCACGTGAAACAACATTTACGCGCAAACTTGCGGATATCGATAAAGCGACCCATCTGGCAAAGACATTATCGGGCACACCGACGCAGATGAAAAAGCACGGTTTGAAGGTGAACCAAGATGGCCGGACGCGCACAGTCGCCGATTTACTGGCTTATCCCGACATTGATTGGGCTGATTTGTGCCAAGTTTGGCCCGAATTGTCTGAAATTGACCTCTCTGTGAGCGAGCAAATTGAAATTGACGCGCTCTATGCCGGTTACATCGAACGTCAGGCCGCCGATATTGCCACATTTAAGCGCGAAGAAGGCCTGAAAATCCCCAATGCATTGGATTATGCAGCCATTGGCGGTATCTCAAATGAAGTGCGCGAGAAGCTTATGACAACGCGGCCCGCTACATTAGGGCAGGCGGCGCGTATTGAAGGCGTAACGCCCGGCGCATTATCGGCTTTGCTCGCATATGTTCGGAAAGCCAGCTAATGCCAGCTGATAATAGTGTAGGGCAGGGCAGGGCGAGCTTCGCGCGGCAAGACAATGTTTCACATGAAACATTAGCTTTGTTTGATCAGTGGAATACTATTCTATATAAATGGAATAAATCAATAAATTTAGTTCAGCGTAGTTCAATGGAGCAGTTCTGGACACGCCACGCCGCTGATAGCTGGCAGGTCACAGATTATATTAAAGGCCCGATTTCAACGGCGATTGATCTCGGCTCCGGCGGCGGCTTTCCGGGTCTGGCCGTGGGTATCTGGCTAAAATTAAAAGGGCAGGGGAGCGTTACGCTCGTTGAGTCTGCGGGTAAAAAGGCCTCGTTTTTGCGCACTGCAGCCCGCGAAATGGCGCTGCCTGTGACGGTAGAAGCCAAACGCGCGGAAAGTCTTGAAGCTAAGCCTTACGATCTGATTACGGCGCGGGCTTTTGCCCCGCTATTACCGCTTTTAGGGTATGCTGAGCGTTTTTATGGACCCGAAACGCAAATTATATTGCTAAAGGGAGCTTCCGTCCCGCAAGAGATTGAACAGGCCAAAGCTGAATTTGACTTCGAATATAATCTTCATCCTAGCGCGACCGATCCGCAGGGATATGTCCTAACCCTCAGCCATTTACGGCGCCGCGAAAACCAGACAGAGTAAATTTATGAGAACCATAGCGATTGTAAATCAAAAAGGCGGCGTGGGTAAAACGACGACGACGATTAATCTGGCGGCGGCGCTAACGCTGCATGGTAAGCGCGTTTTGATTTTAGATCTTGATCCGCAGGGCAATGCCAGTACGGGTTTGGGCGTTATGCGGGCAGACCGTAATCAGACAAGCTATGATTTACTGGTTGATGAAATTGATATTGATGACACCATCCATGAAACCTCTGTCCCCAATCTACAGCTGATTCCGTCAGACATGGATCTGTCTGGCGCTGAGCTAGAGCTTGGTGATGCGGCGGGCCGCACGACACGGCTGAAAACAGCCCTAGCGAGTCTATCGCCCAAGCCGGATTATGTGCTGATTGATTGTCCGCCGTCTTTGAGCCTGTTGACAGTAAATGCGCTGGCTGCTGCCGATAGCGTGCTTGTCCCGCTACAATGTGAATTTTACGCTCTTGAGGGATTAAGCCAGCTCCTAAAAACCGTTGAGATGGCAAAGGCCAATATCAATTCTGATTTGATTATCGAAGGCGTGATGCTGACCATGTATGATGCGCGCAATCGTTTGTCAGCGCAGGTTGCCGCGGATGTCCGAAAACATTTGGGCCGCGCTGTTTTCAAAACGCTTATTCCGCGAAATGTACGTATCGCCGAAGCGCCAAGTTATGGCCGTCCCGTTCTAATGTATGACCGCCACTGCGCGGGATCAGTGGCCTATATGGATTTGGCCAAAGAGATTTTATCACGCCGCAAAGCCGCTGGAGCGTAGGAGAGAGAGATGGCAGAGAAAAAGACGCCGAAGACACCCAAAAAACGCGCCCGTGAGCGCGGGCTAGGGCGGGGGCTTTCAGCCCTCATGAGCGATGTGTCCAGCGCGGTACTCGATGACGCAGAAGATACGCAAACTCCTGTAAAAAAACAGAAAAATATATCTAAGGCCAAGACTCAACCTCAATCGAAACTCACTGCGAGTTCTGCCGCAGAATTTATTTCTATTGCCTTATTTGAGCGCAATCCCGACCAGCCGAGAAAACATTTTGACCCTGTTAAAATGGCGGATCTTGAGCGGAGCATCAAAGAAAAGGGCGTGCTTCAACCGATCCTGGTTCGGCCCTTTGAGACCAAAGGGAAAACGCGGTATCAAATCGTCGCGGGTGAGCGCCGTTATCAAGCTGCGTTGAAAACCGGCCTTGATCAGATACCGGCAATGATCCGCGAGTTGTCCGATCAAGAAGTGCTCGAAATTGGCGTCGTAGAAAATGTCCAGCGCGCGAACCTAAACCCCATTGAAGAAGCCCAAGCTTATCGCAGCTTGATGGATGAATTTAAACGCACGCAACAAGATGTTGCCGATGCAACAGGCAAAAGTCGCTCTCATGTGGCTAATATGGTGCGCCTGCTCACACTTCCAAACCGCGCGCAAGATTTGCTCGCTATGGGGAAATTATCCGCCGGACATGCGCGCGCTGTGATTGCTGCGCCCGACCCGCTGGCTCTGGCTGAGATGATTGTCGCCAAAGATTTATCCGTACGCGATACCGAAGCGATGGTGCGCCGCCTGAAAAAAGGCAAATCTTTACAGCCGCGCTACGAGACAAAATCTGCCGATATTAGCGCGCTGGAGAAAAAGCTCTCAGACGCGCTCGGTTTGCGTGTTGATCTGAAACATAAAGGTCCGAGCGGGCGGTTGGAAATTCGCTATCGCAATGACGATGAATTAGAAGACTTAATCAAGCGCCTCCCGAGCGGTTGGCTTTAAGATATGACTATGACGCAAAAAACAATTCTAATTACAGGCTCGACGGATGGAATAGGTCTTGAGACGGCAAAAGCGTTGGTCACGGCGGGGCATATCATCATTTTACATGGCCGAAATGTTGAAAAACTCAAAAGAGTGGAAATGCAATTATCTGCATTGGGCAATGTGAAAAGCTACGCGTCTGATCTCTCTGATCTTCACGCCGTCACCGCGATGACCGAGAACATTAAGCGCGATGTAAAACAGATTGATGTTCTGATAAATAATGCGGGAGTCTTTAAAACCTCTTCGCCTGTCATGTCGTCGGGCTTGGATATGCGTTTTGTTGTAAATGTATTTGCACCATTTATTCTAACGCAGCGCCTGTTACCCGTCATATCCAAATCGGGCCGAGTCATAAATTTATCGTCTGCGGCTCAAGCGCCTGTTTCCGAAGCCGCTCTAAAGGGCGAGACGACATTATCTGACAGCGCAGCTTACGCGCAAAGCAAACTCGCCATTACAATGTGGTCAAACCATATGGCGCATAAATTATCTGGGCAGCCGACATTTATCGCCGTCAATCCGGGCTCTTTGCTCGGTACGAATATGGTCAAAGACGCCTATGGTATGGCCGGTAAAGATATCAATATTGGTGTGAAGGCGCTGACCTATTTGGCGCTAGATCCCGATGTTGATAATCACAATGGCGAGTATTTCGACAATGATCGTGGCCACTTTGGGGAGCCACATACGGACGCTTTGGATTTAGAAAAGTGTAAAGACGTTACGGATGAGATTGAAAAAGTCGCTTCGGAACTTACAGCGCCATAAGCCTGTCTTCGAATTCTTACTAAAACCGAATATCGTTCTGTTTGAAGGCAAATATTTTGCGCCCAAATAAGGACAGTGCCCAATTGGGTGTGTGGGCCATTCGCGCAATCGCGAGCTTGCGTCCAAAGTCTCCTTTATCCAGAGCGCCTGTTCCGAGTTGACGGCACATTTTATAATATGAATTCCACCGCCCTTTGCGCGTCGATATATAAGCGCGAATGGCTTTAGGGTAATCGGGCGCGTGGCGTTTTAGACAATCGGCTAAGACAATAGCATCTTCTAACGCCAGGCATGCGCCTTGGCCTAATGAGGGCTGCATAGGGTGAGCGGCGTCTCCGATAAGGGCAATGTGATTATGGGCGGCTATAACGGGTTTCATCTCTTCGATGGGATGGCACAATATAGAGGCGTCTGGCGTATCATGAATGAGCTGCGCAATGCGGGGGCTAAGACCTCCAATTTCTGTTTGAAAATCCTCAAAAGATTGGCGGGGTATTTCGCTATCAACAATATCAAACCAATAGACTTCATTATCTGGAAGCGGGAAATAGCCAAATCTGTGGCGGTGTTTGTCATAAACTTCTGCGCCGCGAATTGGGCTGCCATTTTGGGGCGGGGATATTCCGCGAAAGCAAATCTGATTACAAAATCGCGGTACGCGATCAGTGAGCTCTTGACGCACGCGGCTATGCGCGCCGTCCGCGCCAATAATAATGTCGGCTTCAATTTCACGCCCGTCTTGAGCGCGCAGCGTATGACCCTCAATGTGATCAAGTTTGAAACTCGTGAAAATATTGATGTATTGACTCAGCTTATCCTTTAGCGCGCCAAATAATTCGCCGCGTTTTATGATAAGCGGCGAGACATTTCCGCGGCGCGACAAGATTTGATTATTACGCATGATGGGGGATTTCCCCGCGCGGTGCATTTCGTAATGGGGCCAAGCCAGTCCGCGCGTCTCGACCTCAGCGCGCAGACCTATCGCCTCTAGGGCCTCTAGCCCATTTTCCCAGATCGAAATACCTGACCCAATCTCAGACAATATTTCGGCTTGCTCAATGACCGTGACGCGAAACCCGCAAAGATACGCTGCATGGGCAAATGCAAGCCCGCCAATCCCGGAGCCGACTATGGCAATATGTGTCTCGGATAGTGTCATCACTCTCGCATAACTATCAAAGCCTGCCGTGATAGACATAAAATATCTGTTTCGATTTAAGTCACTTGAGAGGTAATTTCTGATGACGCTTACAAATTCGTCATTATTGGCCTTATTTTGCGGGGGAACCTTCACATCCGCTCAATCGTTCCTATATCTAGGAGCTTGGAGGGACTTATGGCCACGAAACAAAATAAAACAACACAGACTAAAGCGGTTGCGAAAACCGCTAAAGCGTCGACCCCTGCGACCTATTCAGGCAATATGACCATGTCTGTCGCGTTGTCGCCTGAGCAAGGCCTGTCGCGCTATCTGTCTGAAATCCGTAAATTTCCGATGCTGGAAAAAGACGAAGAATTTATGCTGGCCAAGCGGTTCGCCGAGGATGGCGATACGGGCGCGGCAGAGAAAATGGTCACATCGCATTTACGTCTCGTGGCGAAAATCGCGATGGGCTATCGCGGATATGGCTTGCCGATTGGCGAAGTCATCAGCGAGGGGAATGTCGGTTTGATGCAGGCGGTCAAGAAATTTGATCCTGATAAAGGCTTCCGCCTCTCGACCTATGCCATGTGGTGGATTCGCGCCTCGATACAGGAATATGTATTGCGCAGTTGGTCGCTTGTAAAAATGGGAACCACCGCAGCGCAGAAGAAATTGTTCTTTAATCTACGCCGCCTCAAAGGTGAGATGAAAGCCATTGATGATGGGGATCTGCATCCCGATCAGGTTAAGAAAATCGCGACGACGCTGAATGTCAAAGAGTCCGAAGTGGTGTCAATGAACCGCCGCATGACGGGCGGCGACGCGTCATTAAATGTGACGATTGGCGGCGAAGATGGCGGCGCGCAGTGGCAAGACTGGCTTGAGGATGAAACCTATGAAGCGCAGGATGAAGTCATTGGCAAAAGCCAAGAATATGACGCGCGTATGGACTTGCTGCGTGACGCGATGAGTGATTTGAACGCGCGTGAGCAGGATATTATCGAAAAGCGCCGTTTGGCAGATACGCCGCATACGCTCGAAGAGCTCGCGCAAATTTACGGCGTATCGCGTGAGCGCATTCGCCAAATCGAAGCTCGCGCTTTTGAAAAATTGCAAGAGGCGATGATGAATGCGGCAGGTAATAAGGGCCTGATAGAGGCTTAAATTTCCTCCAAATCTAACAACAGACCCGCCTGCCAATGCAGGCGGGTTTTTATTTGTCCTGAAATATGACGACTAATACGCTATCTCTGCCCTCTGAACTTTGGTAGATAGAACCTCAATTAGAGGATAGATTATGGCAGGACGCGTCGCAATTATCACAGGTGGAGCTCGCGGAATTGGCTTTGCTTGCGCCCAAAGGTTTTTGGATGATGGCTATCGCGTCATGCTTGCTGATCGCGATGAACATGCCGGCCAAGAGGCCATCAATACATTGGATAAACCTGCCTCGCAGATTTCGTTTTTACAGTGTGATGTCTCTGATCGCCTGTCGGTCCATAATCTTGTGGCGGAAACGCTGACGCTTTTTGGCCAAATTGATGTGTTGATAAATAATGCAGGTATTGTCGCCAAAGGCGGCGCGCTTGATGTATCCGAAGAAGACTTTGACCGGGTTATGGCGGTAAACTTACGCGGGGCTTTTCTCGTTAGCCGCGCCGTCGCGCGTCACATGGTCGAAGCGCTTGACGAGTCTGATGATCGCTCGGGCCTGCGATTGCCCAATTATAACATCATCAACATTACCTCGATTAATGCCAAAGTCGCGATTGCCGATAATCTGGCTTATAATGTGTCCAAGGGCGGGATGAACCAATTGACGCGTTCAATGGCGCTCGAACTTGCTCCTAAATCCATACGCGTCAACGCCATCGGCCCCGGCAGCGTGCGAACAGACATGCTCGCCAGCGTGGTCGATGATGAAGACGCGCTGACAAAAATATATTCTCGAACGCCGCTGGGCCGCATCGCGCAGCCAAGTGAAATCGCGAGCGTCGCCGCATTTTTAGCCGGCGATGATGCCAGCTATGTGACCGGTGAGATCATATATGTTGATGGCGGGCGCCTCGCGCTAAATTACGTCATGCCGCCGCGAACGATTGAAGGCGAGTAAATAAAAACCCCGCTGCGGGGATCCGAGCGGGGTTAGATTTTTCAATTTATAAAAGCGCCTAGTCTTGAGTGCTGGGCTTGAACAGGCTCTCGAGCGTGTGTTCTTTTGGCGCTTCAGGTTCAGCGGGAGCATCTTGAACAGGGGCAAGGCCGTCTGTTGTCACTTCATCATCAACAATGCCTTCTTTGGCGCGTTTCTTGGCCAATTTCTCCGCCGCGACTTTGACCATATCATCAAGTTCAATTTGGCTACATAGGCCAAGGCTTACCGGGTCGGTTGGTGTAATTGTCGATGTCTTCCAATGAGTGCGGTCACGAATGGCGTTAATTGTTGGCTTCGTTGTGCCGATGAGTTTTGAAATTTGCGGGTCAGAGACCTCAGGGTGATTACGCACGATCCACGCAATCGCGTCCGGACGGTCTTGGCGGCGTGATAGCGGCGTGTAGCGCGGCGCTTTACGTTTTTTCTTGCCGGATGTTGTAATCGGACCGGAGTCAAATTTCTCGCCGATCATGTCATAGTTTTCATCCGCCTCGGCTTTTTCGATTTGCGCGCGAACCAGTTGTCCATTGGCAATGGGGTCAGCGCCGCGAATACCGGCGGCGACGTCGCCATCGGCAATGCCTTTAACTTCGAGAAGGTGAAGATCGCAAAAGCGCGAAATCTGTTCAAATGTGAGCGCCGTATTATCGATCAACCAAACTGCGGTTGCTTTCGGCATTAAAATCTTGCTCATATGGGTCTCCATTCACCATTAAAAAAACCCCGCTCGGCGGGGTCATTTTCGTCGAAATTCGAAGTATTTCGTATTTCTTGAGGTCTCATTAGCTTTAATTTCAGAAAATATCAAGGCTTATGCCGCCATCGCGTTTGAAATTAATACAGAGCACATATTTGCCTTTCGCCTGACATAATTGCGCGTTACGAGGTTTTATCACGGGGAGGCAATGTAATGAATGATCATGAGGCGCTGGCCAAACAGATAGGCCCTGTTTCAGTCGGGGACGATCTATATGGCGTATCCGTTAAAGAGCTGGAATTACGGATTGATATTTTGACGGGTGAGATAGAGCGCACCCGCGCCGCCTTGACCAAGAAGAGCGCTGAGCTGTCCGAAGCTGAAACACTTTTCGCGCCGCGCAAGACGGAATAAAGACTGAATACCCCTAAAAATAGAAATATTAAGAATTGGAACGCTGTTTGCACAGTGATGGGCAAGACCTTAATACGGCCATGATGATCGGCCCCCCGCTTAAGAAAGATAGTGCCATGACAAAACAGGCCACCCTCACATCAATATCCGACACACTCGGCCCGCAGGCCGAAGCGCGCCTTTTAGAATTCACCCGCAGCGAGCTTTTCGCGCGCACCTTCCGCGAAGGCATGGATATGGTCGAAGAAACCGCAGCCTATCTTGACGGACCGGGCCGCGCGGACAGCAAAGCCTTGCCGCGCGAAGACGCTTTGACTTACGCAAGCCAATCTATGCGCCTTACGACGCGCCTTATGCAGGTGGCCTCATGGCTGCTCGTGCAGCGCGCGCTCAAAGAAGACGAGATGACGACCAAAGATGCGCGCCAGGAAAAATATCGCCTTCTGCCCGAAGAAAAAGGCGCGCTGGATACAAAACCGCTGGCTGAATATGCCCGCGCATTGCCGGCTGTTCTACTGGATTTAATGGCCCGCTCCGAAGCACTCTATGAACGTATCGTTCGTTTAGACCGTAGCCTTTACGGCGCAATCAACGCCCAGACTGGAAATACAGTCGCCGATCAAATTAATCGGTTAGAGGCGGCGTTTGCGAATTTGCGATAGTTTACGGAACTCTAATGCCATTGGGGGCTGACTTTTTAGCCACACAGCGTAAGAAAGCGGCATGAAATATGCCGCTTTAATTTTATCAACATCTCTCATTCTGGGCGCGTGCGCCTCTGATGCTCCATTTAACCCGCGCTCCGTCTATCCGACTGACCCATGGGTCAAGGGCTACACCAATGAAGATGATTGTATCGGCGGAGAGCAGCTCGCCGCCGTTCGTTTCGACATGCCAACATATCCACGCAGCGCCTTTCGCGACGGTCAACAGGGCTGGGTGATTGTCCGCCTTGATGTCGACGCTGATGGGCTCACTCAAAATGTCGCCGTAGAGCGCGCCGTGCCAAGTGATCGGTTTTCACGCTCTGCGATTAAAGCCGTAAAGGCTTGGGAATTTCGTCCACCTGCAAATGGGGGTCTTAAAGATTGTCGTATCTTGCTGCGTTACCGCCTCGGCGCGGTCAGTCTAGGAAGCTAATATGAGCGATACACATGACGATGCGGCTCGCCCGCCCTGCCAGCTTTATCTAATTACCCCGCCGCGCATTGATGACGTGCCAAAATTCATCACTGACCTGGACGCGGCTTTGTCGGCGGCGCCTGTTGCGTGTTTGCAAATTCGCTTCAAAACGGATGACAGCGGGAGTTGGGATAATTCAGCCCATATTCAGGCCGCGCGCGCCATATTAGAGACTGCTCGCAATTATGACACTGCCGTCTTGATCAATGACGATGTGAACATGGCCAAAGATTTAGAGGCGGACGGCGTTCATATCGGGCAAGAGGATATGCCGTATGGCGATGCCCGCGCGATTTTGGGCCCGAATGCAATCATTGGCGTCACATGCCATGATAGCCGGGACCTCGCGTTTGAAGCGGGACTAGCCGGGGCAGATTATGTGGCGTTCGGAGCTTTTTTCGACACGCCAACCAAGACGCCGAAAACGCGCGTCGAATTGGAGATGTTGTCATGGTGGCAAGAGATGGTCGAAGTGCCCTGCGTTGCAATTGGCGGGATAAATCCGTCCAACGCCAGCGGCGTAATCTCAGCGGGCGCGGATTTTATCGCCGTGTCTTCGGGTGTATGGGCGCATGCCAATGGCCCAGCAGACGCCGTGTCACAGCTTTATGCGCTCTGCCAATCGCACTCTTCATGAGCGCCGCGCCGATTAGCGCGCAAGATACCAAAATCGATGAAGGCTGGCTTTTGACGGCGCCCGGCGCAGATAGCGTAAGTTACGAGACCGCCGTGTCTCATTACAATACCGGCAATTTCGGGCAGGCCTTGGTCTATGCCCGCACCGCAGGGGCCAAGGGTCACATCAAAGCCCAGCTTATGGCGGGTCATATTTTGCGCTCCGGCAAGGCAGGTCAAGCCGATTATTTAAACGCGGCCGATTGGTATAAATTAGCGGCCAGTGCGGGTGATCAAGACGCGATGGTGGCATTGGGAGATATGGCGCTCAAAGGTCAAGGCGGTCTAAGCCAATCTGACGCTGCGCTTTATTTTGGCGATGCCGCACAGCTTGGGAATACCGAAGCCATGCAGGCCCTCGGACAGATGTATCAACGCGGCAAGGGCGTCGCGAAAGACGAGGCTAAGGCCGCAAAATGGCTCGCCAGCGCGTCAGGGCAGGGCGACTCGAGCGCCGCGAAAAAACGCGGTGATTTGCTAATTGATACCGATCCCAAAGCCGCGCTCAAGGCTTACGAAACCGCCGCGCGCGCGGGCGACGCTTCCGCCGCCTATGCCGCCGCGATCATGTATGTCGAAAGCATGGCCATTCGCCCGAATGAGGCGCGCTCAGTTGAGTTGATGCACCAAGCCGCCAAAGCGGGTCATCCCGCGGCCATGGCCGATTACGGACTCTATGTTTACCAAGGCCTCGCCAATGGTAGCAATGAGCAAGCCGCGCAATGGTTTGCCCGCGCCGCCGTCTCTGGCGATGAACAAGGTAAATTTCTCTACGCTTTCACACTCGCCAAAGGCGAGGGTGTCCCGCAAAGTTATGAAGACGCCTATTACTGGCTACTCAAAGTTAAGCCGACTGGCATCGACGTTTATGACCGCGACTACCGCGAACTCAAAGCGCGGTTAGAGGCTAATGTTGATCCTGCGATTTTGGCCAAGGCTCGCGCTAAATTTGAGGCGGGCGGCTAGGCATAAACATCTCTCGTCCATTCGTTTAAAAACTTTAAAGAACGTGGCAAATTCAAAACCTCCTCATCCTGAGGCTGCGCGTAGCGCAGGGACTCGAAGGGCGAGGGGGTTTGACGCTTGATGCGATATCGCACTTTGTTTTCCGCGTCCTTCGAGTCCCGAGCCTAAAGGCTCGCCTCAGAATGAGGAAAACAGATAATTTAGTTTAGGCCTAAATTTTATTTGTGCTCAACCGCCGTTCAATCGCATCCCAAGACAGCGCTGCCGCGTCGATTCCAGAAAACCGTTTTAATTCTTGAACGCCTGTCGGGCTGGTCAGATTAATTTCGGTCATTTTATCGCCGATGACGTCGATGCCGACGAGGATTTGGCCGCGCTCTCGGAGCATGGGGCCGATAGTATCGCAGATCACCATGTCGGATTCTGTGAGCTCCGTTGGCATGGCGACGCCGCCGACATGCATGTTGGAGCGGGTTTGGCCCTTAAGCGGTTTGCGGTTGATTGCGCCGACGGCTTCGCCGTCAATAATGATGATGCGTTTATCCCCTTCGGAGACTGCAGGCAGAAAAGCCTGCGCAATGATCGCTTCGCGCGAGCCCTCAAAAAACATTTCCAAGAGGCTGTCATAATTACTATCGCCCGCCTTAACGAGGAAGACGCCAGCCCCGCCATTGCCAAAGAGCGGTTTCAGGATGATGTCTTTATGTTTGGCGCGAAACGCGTCAATGGCGAGCTTGTCGCGCGTGATGAGCGTTTCGGGAATTAGGTCAGGATAATCCAGCGGCAAGATTTTTTCAGGACAGCTGCGCACCCATTCGGGGTCATTACAGACTAGCGTATCGCCTTTAAGGCGCTCCAGGATATGGGCGGCGGTGATGTAGCTCATATCAAAGGGCGGATCTTGGCGCATCCAGACGACATCAACATCGGTGGCTAAATCCAGCAGGACAGGATCGCCCAGAATAGCGGGCGTGTCTTTGACGCGCTGAACAGTCGTGGGGAAGGCGCGCGCGGTAACGCGCCCTGCATTATAGGCTAGCTGCTCGGGGCCATAGGTATATAATGTATATCCGCGCGCTTGGGCCACCTCTGCCAAAGCAAAGGTGGTATCTGCGTCAATATCGACGCCCGTTATCGGGTCCATCTGGAAGGCAATTTTTAGGCTCATGAGGGCGGTTTACATCCGGCGCGCAGGCCGCGCAATGACAAGATTACCGCTGTTCACGGATAAGTGACGCAGGGAATCTCTCATTGATACGTATACACTTTGAGCTTGCGCTAATTTTGGTTGCGGCAAGGGGAATACCCCAAAGGAATTAAATGACTCATTTTACAAAAATTCTAACGACAACTGCACTCGCAATCGCACTTACGGCATGTGCAAGCGTAGACACGATGGACAAAACATCAGACGCCAAAATGATGAAGACCGACAAAGCAACTATGATGAAAGAAAACCCTATGGTCGGCGGCGCGCCAATGATGGCGAATGAAACGATTGTGGCCAATGCATCCGCGGCGCCGAACCTGACGACATTGGTTGCCGCTGTGAAACAAGCCGAGCTGGTTGAGACATTATCTGGCCCCGGCCCGTTCACTGTTTTTGCTCCTACCGACACGGCGTTCTCATATCTTCCTGCGAAAACGACATCATCACTCATGCAAGATGAAAATCGCGCGGCTTTGCAAAAAGTTTTAACCGCGCATGTTATTGCCGGCACAGTAACATCACAGGATTTAGTTGGGCTCATTGCCGCTAGCGGAGGAAGTTATTCTGCGCAAACCGTCTCGGGTGATACATTGATGTTCTTCATGAGCGGCGACAAAGTCAAAGTCTCTGATGAAAACGGCATGGTTGCGACTGTCACAACCGCAGACGTGATGCAGTCAAATGGTGTTGTCCACGTTGTGAACTCGGTGCTTGTCCCGAAATAGGCTCTAATATTTGAATCAAAGAAAAGCCCGTCTAGAGTAATCTAGGCGGGCTTTTGGCTTTAAATTGAAATGGCGCTATTGCGCAATCACCCATTTTTCACCGTCCCAAATTACATTGGCTTGCGGGGCGTGCTGGGGCACATATACAGGTGTGGGTTCAATTGAGTCGGGCGCAGCTAAAGGCTCCACGGGTGTAAATGTGACCGTGCGCGTTTCGGTCGCTTCGATAGGTTTAAACTCTGTCGCGACCGCGATGACATTTCCGCCATTATCCAGCGCGGCAAATCCGGGAGGCGGCGTTCCGCCTGCGCCAAGACCACCGGGCGTGCTGGGCTGATAGGGGACAACCTTTGTGCCGGGCGGAAGCTCTATGATCTCGCCGGTGTAAGGGTCACGGTAAATCGGTTCGCCGCTACTCAGCGCATCTGGATCAAGTTCTGTTCCGCCGCCGGGACGGAAAGGCAGGGGCGCATTGGGATCAATCGGCGCAGACATTGGCGCGCCGCTCGCGCTTGGCGGGGCAGTATCGGCAATCGGCTCACCCCAATAGGATAAATCTTCGCCCTCGCTTGGCGCAGTATAGGACGGCGCGGGCGGCGTATAAGCCTGCGACGTGCTTTGGGACATATAGGGACTGCCGCCTGCAACGACATTGGGACGCTGTCCGGCGTAGCTATTGGGCATATCATCGGCGAGCGTCACATAAGACACGACACCTTTGACGCCGCGCGTAATCGAGGCCAGGCGCGCGGCCTCCGCCAGCTCAGTTTCATTGCGGGCCACGCCCATCAAATAAACAACGCTGTTTCGCGTTGCGACGGTGTAATTCAAATTGCGTACATTATTGCTGGTCGCCATGCGGGTTTGCACAGAGGTCTCGATGAGCTCATCACGCGTTTTGCCGCCAAGGCCCAACGACTCGCCTATGTAAATCTCATTGCCAACATTGGACACGCCCGGAGCAGACCAAGCAATCCGTTCGGCCTCGACCTTGTCGACATCGCGCGGCGCCGCGCCCGAGAGCAGGACAACGCCATTAATCACATCGACATCGACATCATTAAGATCAAAGCCTTCAACACGGAGCATGCGCGCCTTGATGGCGCGCGCGGCAGTGCCGTCCTTGAAGGAACGAGTCACGCTGACCTGGCTTTGCGGGTCAACAGCGGATTTCGTCATCGCACATGCGGGTAAAACCAGGCAGGCAGCGGCGACGCAGAGGGGAATATATATATTGCGCATAACAGGCGGAGCCTGCGCGATTATGGTTAGCAAAGCGTTACGATTTTACGGTTTTAACTGTTGAGCCATGCTTTGTAGCGTTTGGTCTGTTTGGCTTTTTCAATTTGCCCCTTGAGTGTCGCCAGAATGCCATTTGGTTTTACGGGCACTGATTTACCAAGGGACGTCGCGCGCATTTGTGCTTTGGTCATGCTCATTCCGACGAGCGAGTTAAAAGCGGGGTTCTTCAAATTAGAGAGCGGGATGGACGTCTCCAGATTTCGGCGGTCATGCCAATCATCGGGCAGATGCGGATTGGCGGCCATAGCGCGGGCGATGCCGACCATATCGACGCCTTCAATAGAGAGCGCGTATTTCGCCGTTTCGCGCCGCGTTACGCCGCCCGTGACCATGACGACCGCTTTGGCCGTTTTGGCAAGGTCTTCGACAAAATCGGCGAAATATAATTCACGTTCTGCGCTCCGCGACACGCGGCCATCGGCGCTATGACCGGCCATGGCGGCGCTCTCATAGCTTCCGCCAGAAAATTCGATGAAATCTATAGGTTTTGAATTGAGCATTTCAACAACCGCTTTGGCATCATCAGTATCAAATCCGCCGCGCTGGAAATCACTACTGTTAAGTTTCACGCCGAGGATAAAGTCTTTTCCCGCTTTCGCGCGCACGGCGTCGATAATCTCCATCAAAAACCGCGCGCGATTATCCAAACTTCCGCCATATTCATCTTCGCGTTTATTCACCAGCGGCGATAAAAATTGACTGACAAGATAACCATGAGCCGCGTGGATTTGCACGCCGTCAAACCCGCAAGCCTGCGCTGCGTCTGCCGTATCGGCAAAGCGTGTGACCAGCGTCTTAATCTCGGCGACACTCAAAGCGCGCGCGGCGGCGAACATGCCTTTAAGGCCTTTAATCTCGACCTGCGTGTCGGATGGGGCCACGGCGGGCGTGCCTTGACTGGAATAGACCTGCCGCCCGGGATGACTAATTTGCATCACGAATTTCCCTTGGCCTGATGTGCCCGCTTTGGCCCAAGCCTCAAAACTCGACTTTGCCTGCGCGTCATCAAATGTGGAAGCTTGCAAAACAACGCCGCCCGGCCCGGTCATGGCGGTTGGGTCAACCATAACATTGCCCGTCAAAATAAGCCCGGCGCCCCCCGATGCCCAATTGCGGTAAAGTTTATGAAGCGCCGCCCCCGGTAATTGCCCCGGCTGCTCGGCTAGATTTTCTTCCATCGCGGCTTTGCAAATCCGGTTCGGTAGGATCGCGCCATTGGGCAACTTAACGGGCGTAAATAGCTGGGTCATAATATCTCTCAGGATAATTGGCGTATATATTATCAATTTGTTTTTGCTGGTTTACACGATAGGCTGATGTTCCAAAGGTGAAAATTGTCTAAGAGGTCATGAAAATGAAAACTTACGCGTCTGAAATAGATATTTGGTTGGTGTGTGTGTTCGCGGGAACACTCATTTTACCTCTCGCTTTGGGGGTCATATTTGGCGGGTTTCTATGGCCAGCGCTTGCGATATGCGGCGTCATTTCTGCGTTTATCATCTGGCTGTATCTGGCGACCAAATATAAAGTCACGCAAGATGACATTACGGTCCATGCGGGATTATATAAAGTGACTATTCCTTTGAGCTCCATCGTCTCTGTGACAGCGACGCGAGACATTGCATCGAGTCCCGCCTTTTCCCTGAACCGGCTTGAGATCGTCTATGATCAAAATTCGCGAATTTT
>CALLBH010000010.1 GCA_938001945.1 uncultured Robiginitomaculum sp. | reverse complement strand
ACATTTTCATGGCGATTTTAGTGGCGATGTTAAAATACAGCGTCAGATAAAAATGACGGAAGCCAGTCGATATGATCGGCGCAGAAATTCCTCCCAGCACCCTTTTGATCTTAGAGCGACTGATCGCATGATAGAGAGTTTAGGTTTTAACAACTCAACATATCATGCCGAAGCTATTTTTCTGAGATCGCGTTATGAAATGGCGACAAGAAAGCCGGATCGTGCGTTAACATTAATTGATGCATCTATTGCAATGTTTGACTCAGCAGATGACGGTGTTTTTTCAATTTATCCGTATTTAGCAAAACTCGCGCGAGGCGATATTTTGCTTGCTCAGGGTGAGAAAATTGACGCTGCGCTTCAGTATCAAAAAGTTATGCAAAATGTTGAAGGCGAAATTCCTGCAGATAACCCTTATGTGAAGCGTGCATTTGGGGATTGGATGAGTCTAAGGTTTGAATTTGAAGATGAAGGTATTTTAGAAGAAGCTGAGGCCGCCGGCGTTTGCGAATGTTGGCCGTTCGGTGAATATCGTAATCAGCTGCAACCGATTAAACGTGTCCCACCGACAATTCCGAGAGATGCGGAAAGAAGCGGCCACACCAATCTAATTTTTGACGTTACGGATGACGGGCGGACAACAAATATACGTATTGTAAATTCCACGAGTTCTGTTTTCGACGCATCCTCTAAGGCATCCGTTGAAAAATGGATTTACTCTCCGTCTAGCGAGGGGGCAGATCCAAAATCTCGTAAGGATATCGTCACAAAAATTGAATACCGTCTGACTAAGCCAAGCGGCGAACTTATTCCCGAGTAATTTATAGCTTTCTTGCTCTATCCGCATCACGTTTGAGTAGCGGTTTAAGGTAACGTCCTGTCCAACTTTCTTTGACTTTGGCCACATCTTCGGGCGTACCTGTTGCCACAATTTGTCCGCCGCCGTCGCCGCCCTCGGGGCCGATGTCGATGATCCAGTCGGCGCATTTGACGACGTCCAGATTATGCTCGATCACGATCATGGTGTTACCGCTACTGACCAGTTCTTGAAGCACTTCGAGGAGTTTATTGACGTCTTCGAAATGCAGACCGGTTGTGGGTTCGTCCAAAATATAAAGCGTTCGTCCCGTGGCGCGTTTGGCGAGTTCTTTGGCCAGTTTCACGCGCTGTGCTTCGCCGCCTGACAGGGTCGTGGCTTGCTGTCCGACTTTAAGATAGCCGAGACCGACGCGTTCTAACGTCACCATTTTATCGCGAATGGTAGGGACGGCTTTAAAGAACTGCGCGGCTTCTTCGACCGTCATGTCGAGGATATCGGCGATGGACTTACCTTTGAATTTAATCTCTAGCGTCTCGCGATTGTAACGCGCGCCGTCGCAGGTATCGCAGGTCACATAAATATCGGGAAGGAAGTGCATCTCGATTTTAATCACGCCGCCGCCTTGGCAATTCTCGCATCGGCCGCCTTTGACGTTGAAGGAAAAACGCCCGGGTTTATAGCCGCGCGTTTGCGCTTCGGGCAGACCCGCAAACCAATCGCGAATGGGCGTGAACGCGCCCGTATATGTGGCGGGGTTATAGCGCGGCGTGCGGCCAATTGGGGACTGGTCAATATCGATAACTTTGTCGAGGCGTTCAAACCCTTCGGCGCTATCATGGGGCATGGGCCGCGCAGTGGAATTACGGTTCAGCTTGCGCGCCGCGGCCTTATACAGCGTTTCAATGGTCAGCGTGGACTTCCCGCCGCCCGATACGCCGGTCACGCAGGTCATCAGGCCAATCGGAAATTCAGCGGTCACATTCTTGAGGTTATTGCCGCGCGCGCCGCGAATGATAAGCGACTTATTCGGATCGCGTTCGCGCTTCGCCAGACCCGTGCCAATGCCTTTTTTGCCTGTGAGGTATTTCCCCGTCAGAGACTTACGGCTTTTCTTGATTTTATCCGGCGTGCCTGCGGCGACAACTTCGCCGCCGTGAACACCCGCAAGCGGGCCCATGTCGACGACATAGTCTGCGGTCAGGATAGCGTCTTCGTCATGCTCGACGACGATAACGGTATTGCCCAAATCACGTAGATTTTGCAGCGTCTCGAGCAGGCGCGCATTATCGCGTTGATGCAGTCCGATGGACGGCTCATCAAGAACATAGAGCACGCCCGTTAGGCCCGAACCGATTTGACTGGCCAGACGTATGCGCTGTGACTCTCCGCCTGAGAGTGAGCCGGAGCCGCGCCCAAGCGTTAGGTAATCCAGACCAACAGCGTTGAGGAAGACCAAGCGGTCTTTGATTTCCTTAAGAATACGCTCGCCAATTTCCAAATCTTTGGCCGAGAGGTCCTCGCCAAGCTTTGTGAAACGGTCCAGCGCGTCGCGAATAGACATTTCGCCCGTCTCGCTAATATCCATCATGTCAATTTTTACGGCCAGCGATTCTGCGCGCAGGCGTTTGCCGTCGCACGTATCGCACGGGACATTGGATTGATATTTCCCTAGCTCATCGCGCATCCAGCTACTATCGGTATCACGGAAACGGCGCTCAAGGTTTGGGATGACGCCTTCAAACGGTTTGGTCGTTTCATATTTACGGCCATCATCTTTATAGACGAATTTAATCTTCGCGCCTTGGGTCCCGTAAAGCACAACGTCTTTCGCGCCGTCGCCGAGTTTGTTCCACTTAGTATCAATCGAAAAGCCGTAATGTTTT
>CALLBH010000009.1 GCA_938001945.1 uncultured Robiginitomaculum sp. | reverse complement strand
AGCGCCATGCGGTCCTTAATCGAGCCAGACAGATTACCGCTCTCAAGTTTAGCAAATATGTCTCGCACCTCTCCGCGATACAGCATCGATACTTTCAGCATCGGTGTATTCCCAATAAGGCCGGATAAGCCCTTAAGCTTGCGGGTCGTATCTTGGGGGGCCGTTTGCGCGCAGGGCGTTTGAATGCGGTACATGATAATTCCTTCGGTTTTTCGTAATATGCGCCCCACCTCATCAAAAAACATCGCAACATCACCGCGCTATATATTGAAATATAGAAAATAATTTGATATATGAGCGGTATGATCGAAAATATTGACGCGACTGACCGCAAAATCCTTCAAAGCTTACAAATCGACGCGACTTTTTCGCTTGAGACGCTCTCCGAGATTTGCGGCGTCTCGCTGAACACTTGTTGGCGGCGCGTCCAGCGCCTGGAGAAAGACGGCATTATAGAGCGCCGCGTGGCGCTGATTGATAATGAAAAAATCGGACTGCCGCTGACAGTTTTTGTCAGCGTGCGCACGGATGATCACAGCGCGGCCTGGGCGAAGGAATTTGCCGACGCCGTGCAGAGCATGCCGGAGATTGTCGAATTCTACCGCCTTGCGGGACAGGTCGATTATATCATGAAGATCATCGCGCGCAGCGTCACCGATTATGATCGCATCTATCAGCGCCTCATTTCCAAAGTGAAGCTCTCCGATGTCTCAGCGAGCTTCGCGATGGAGAAAATGAAGTTTACAACGGAATTACCGCTGGAGTAATGTCTAAATTTTGTGACTAAAACTTCGGTTTCCGTTTTTCCATAAAGGCGGAATAACCTTCTTTGAAATCATCTGATGAAAACCCAGCGAGGAAATCGGCGGCGCTTTGGGCGTCATCGCCGCGCTGACCTGCGCTATAGGCAGCAAACATTTGTTTGGTAATTCTAAGCGATTGCGCAGAGAGTGCGGTGAGGCCTTCGGCATAATCCATGACGTTTGATTCTAAACTGTCGACTTTGCACAGATGATTGATCAAACCCATTTTACGCGCTTGTTTCGCTTTGATGAGGCGCGCAGAAAACAGGATGTCTTTGGCATGGGACATGCCCACCGTTTCGATCAGGCGCTGCACATCATCATAAGGATAAACCAGTCCTAGCTTGGCGGGGGTGATTGCAAATTTTGATGTGTTATCGGCAAAGCGAATGTCACAACATAGAGCCAGCCCGCAGCCGCCGCCAACACAAGCGCCGCGAATAAGGGCAAGCGTCGGGACCGGGCATTTTGCCAGCGCGTTCATGGCACCGGCAATATCTGCGCTGATTTTGGCAGAGCTTTCAGGTGTGGCGTAGAGCGTGCCGAATTCTGAAATATCCGCGCCAGAGGCAAAGTGCTCTCCATCGCCGCTTATGATGAGGCACTTAATCCCCGTGGCAACTGCCGCGTCGATCGCCGTAGGCAGGGCCGCCCACATGGCGGCGTTTAGCGCATTGCGGCGCTTGGGTTGTGATAAAGTCAGCCGCCCAATATACGGGGCGACCGTATCAAAAATCAGGTTTTCGTTCATATATTATGTGTCTTTCACGCCGTAAATATCATCAACCTTATCACTATAGGCGGCAATGACCTTGGCGCGTTTGACTTTCATCGTGGGGGTCAAAAATCCGTCCTCAATCGAAAGCGGCTTGGGCAGAATACGAAATTCGCGAATGGACTCCACGCGCGCAAATTTTTCATTCATTTGCTCAATCGCCTCGCGAAGTGAGTCGCGCAGGCGGGCGCTGCTGGCCATGGCGGCGTAATCGCCGTCACTATCGAGCATCCGTTTGCAGGCCTCGACGTCCAACGTGATGAGCGCCGAAATAAAGTTAAACCCGTCCCCGACGGCGACGGCATGTTCGACAATGGGAATGCTCATCATGGCCGTTTCAAGATTTGACGGCGCGATATTTTTACCGCCCGATGTAATGATCAAATCTTTCTTGCGGCCTGTGACGAACAGATAACCTTCATCATCAATATGCCCCAAATCACCTGTATAGAACCAGCCATCTTTGATGACTTTGGCTGTGGCTTCCGGGTCTTTGCGATAGCCGCTAAAGATTGTGTTGCCGCGCAGCATGATCTCGCCGTCATCGGCGATTTGAATATCGGTATTGGGAACCGCCGCGCCGACGCTCCCCATTTTCACGCGGTGGTTCGGCAGATCGCAGCTCGCGCCGCCGCCTGTTTCTGATAGGCCATAAATATTGCCGATTTGCAGCCCAATGCCGTTGAAAAATATCGGCGTATCTTTGGCAATCGCTGCCGCGCCGGAGAGGCAAATGCGCGTGCGATCCAGACCGAGCGCCGCTTTGATCTTGCTATAGGCGAGTTTGTCGTAAAGCGCATATTTGATTTTCAATCCCATGCCGGGTTTCGTGCCGCTGCGCTGATGTTCAAACCACTGCTTGCCCACCGCCATGGCCTTGTTCAGGCTTTGCTGTTTCTTGGCGTCGGCGCTTGCAAATTTAAGACTAAGTCCCGCTTGGATTTTCTCCCAAACACGCGGCACGCCGAACATGATATGCGGGCGGGTTTGCGCGATGTCTTCGACTAATTTATCCATCCCGCGCGAGAAATAAATCACCTGCCGTCCGCCGGCCGGGCCGTAAATGGACAGCGCTTTTTCGGCGATATGGGAGAGCGGCAAATAGGACAGCAATACTTCGCCGTCTTTGACATCCATAAAGGCATTGGCATTACCGGAAATCCCGTGAATGCAATCATGGGACAGCGCCACAGCTTTGGGCGGGCCAGTTGTGCCGGAGGTGTAAATCAGGCCGCCAATATCGTCTGGCTTGATCGCCGCAATACGCGTATCCAGCGCCGCTTCTTCGACGTCATCGGCCAGCATGAGAAATTCTTCCCAGCGCATGGCTTTGGGATGATCCGCCGCCGCGCCGCGCATCATGACAATATTTAAGAGGTGAGGACATTCATCCGTAATTTGCGCAATGGACTCTAAATATTTTTCATTTTGAGCAATCAAGATCGGCGCTTCGGAATGATTTAGGATATAGGCAATTTCTTCGGGCGAGCAGGTTTGGTAAATCCCCGCGCTCATGCCGCCGGCCATCATTGCGGCCAAGTCCATCGTCACCCATTCCGGGGTATTGTCGCCAATCACGCAAACGACTTGACCGCTTTGAAATCCGGTGGAGAGCAGAGCGCGGGCGGCAACGCGTATGTCTTCATAATGGGCACGCCATGTGACGGGCTGCCAGTCTGTACCGTTGTGATTGTAATAACAGGGCTTGTCGCCGCGTGTGTCATGCTGGTTTTTCAGCAAATCTAAAACTGTAATCCCCGGAAGTCGCGGCGTTGTTGGGCCGCTGGTCGCTGTCAGTGTCATATCATCCCTTTATGTTTTCCCTCTTTTAGAGTTTTGAGTCGGGCTTGCATAGCGGGCAATCTCCCGCCATAGGTCAAAGAAATGTTATAAGTTTCGGGGGAGATAATGAGCATATTTGCATTGCTTGGAATATTAGCGCTGGGTATTGGCGCGCTCCTCTTTCTGATTTTATATGTGCGGCTTCCGGCCTTCCTCGCGCTATTATTGATGGCGCTGCTGATTGGACTTGCGGCGGGCATGTCCCCGATGGACGCGATTGGCGCGATGGAAAAAGGCATGGGAGGAACGCTCGGCTTTGTCGCCACGGTTGTGGGTTTGGGCGCGATGTTTGGCGCGCTGCTCGAAGCGTCGGGCGGCATTCGCGCGGTATCGGATAGCCTATTGCGGGTCTTTGGCGATCGCCGCGCGAGCTGGGCTTTGGGGTTGGTTGGCTTTCTGGTCGCGATTCCGGTGTTCTTTGACGTGGCGTTCATTATGCTCGTGCCGCTCATTCATAAATTGTCGAAACAATCAGGCCGCGCGCTTTTGGTTTACGCCTTGCCGCTACTGGCAGGCCTCGCGGTGACACATGCCTACATTCCGCCAACGCCGGGACCCATTGCCGTCGCTAGCGTACTGAACGCTGATCTGGGGTGGGTGATTTTATTTGGCGCGCTGGCCGGGCTGCCAGCCATGATTTTAGCGGGCCCTGTCTTTGCGCGGTTTTTTGAGGGCGGCCCTGTCAGTACGGAGCCAGAAGCCGAAGAGCTTGTGACTCATGGCGTTAGTTTCTGGCATGCCATATTTGCGATTCTATTACCGCTATTTTTGATTGTCGGATCAACACTCACCACAGCCATTGGCACGGAAGGCTTAGCGGCGAATATATTACAGACGCTCGGCCATCCCTTTATCGCGCTGATGATTGCCTGCCTTTATGCTTATATTGCTTTTGGACGCGCCAAGGGAATTGCCAAAGACAAACTCTTGAGCATTATGAACCGCGCTTTGGAACCTGCAGGCGTGGTGATCCTGATTACAGGCGCGGGCGGGGTTTTGAAACAGGTCATGGTCGATAGCGAAATCGGGAAAACTCTCGCCGCCGCCATGATTGATAATTCAATTCCGATTATTCTGTTTGCCTTTGCCA
>CALLBH010000008.1 GCA_938001945.1 uncultured Robiginitomaculum sp. | reverse complement strand
ACACATCGCAAATTCGCACAGGCATATATCGCGGGCAACTCGGCCCGGATCGACCGGACCGCCTTACGCTGGAACTTGACGCGGAAGGCTATATTGAGAGTGTTGAGTGCCGATAAGGCCTGATTTTTTAATCATATTTAGCGTTTTACGGGTCGTCATTTGAACCAACGCAATGTCGAGCAGCTTTCCATGCGTCTCGCCGAGAACTTTTCCGTAAATTGATTTGATGCTTTTAGAGCCATACCCCTTTGCATTTAGAAAGAGAATAGTGCCGCGCATGAGCGCGATGTCGCGCAGCGCCGAAGCCTCTGTGTCTTCAATCCGAACTAAACCCAGCCCCAGGAAACATGTTATGATATCCGAGCGGCTTTCATAGGTGCTGTGCTCGTTATGGCTTTGCGGATGAGAGCCAAATTGAATCATGTCCGATAAGACGTCCGTAAAACGGCGTAAAAGATACCCGCGCTGCTCAAGCTGCGACGGTTCATAATAAGCCACAGGGTGACCATATGCGTCCGTATAATAACGCTCCTTGGCATCTGGATTTCCCGGCAGTGGTAATTCGCGATGCGTGGCGAGTTTAGGGTGATTGCGCTCCAAACCGAAAACTTGAACGGGGAGGTGGGACATTTCTACGCTATTTTGCAGGCTTCGCATAAAGGCGCTGACCCATTCTTTATCTTTGCTGTAGTTTTCTCGTCGCGGTAGGTCCGGCAGCATTCCGTCAACAGGAATTTGTAGACTGCAATGATGCGGGCCATATCGTCCCTTAAATTGCCGTCCTATCGCTGAAAAATACTCTATTGACCATTCCAGAGCCGACGTATTCGCGCCCGAATGTCCTGTACCCAACATTTTTAACCTTACTCGCCCCACACTATTGGGTTGTGTATAGGGCCATAAACTTTAAGAGTGATAAATACGGCGTTATATTGGTTTTAACCACATTACATCGATGCGGCCTTTGCGGTTTCATAATTTTGCGCCGCAATGAGCCATTCTTCTTCAAGTGCTTCTATTTTGCGAATGTTTTCAGCACGTTGCGAATTTATCTTCGCTGCTTTTTCTGGATTATCTTGATATATATTTGGGTCAAGTAACCTGGCTTCTAATTTCGAAATCATGGATTTAGACGCCGTAATTTCTTTTTCTATACGCTCCACATTGCGCTTTAATGGTGCAATGGCCTTGCGGGCATCTGCGGCTTTCTTGCGAATATCGGCTTTACTTTTCACATCAGATTTTGTGCTTTTCTTGGTCTCTGTTTTGTCACGTTCCAGCTGCGCCGAGCGGTAGTCTTCCAGAGATCCCTCATAGGCTTTGGCCGAGCCTTTATCGATCAGCCATAGGCGATCAACAACGGCTTCAAGCAAGTTTCGGTCATGGGAAATGACCAAAATTGCGCCGCTAAATTCATTGAGCGAGCTAATCAGCGCCGCGCGGCTATCCATGTCCAAATGGTTGGCGGGTTCATCCAAAACGAGTAAATGTGGTTTGTGGAACCCGATAAGGGAGAAAAGCAGGCGGGCTTTCTCGCCGCCGGATAAATCCCCCGCAGGCGTTTCGGCTTGGGCGTGACCAAGCCCGAATTGCGCGAGACGCGAACGGCGCTGTGCCTCCGTTGCGTCCGGCATTAAATCGACAATATGTTGATAGGCGTTTTTTTCGGGGCTTAGCGCGTCGATCTGATGTTGCGCGAAATACCCAATACGAAGTTTCTTATGGCTACGAATATAACCTTCTTGCGGGGCAAGCTCCCCGACCAGAGACTTGGCCAGTGTCGATTTACCTTCACCGTTTCGCCCTAAAATCCCGATACGATCATCGGGGTCGATGCGTAGATTTATACGTTTAAGGACTGAATGTCCTTCTTCATAACCTAGCGAGACATCGTCATAGCGAAAGATGGGAGGGTTGAGCATACGCTCCGCGCTGGGCAGATTAATCGGCGGAATCGGGTCATCAATGATGGTTGCGACAGGCTTCATTTTCTCCAGGCGTTTGATCCGAGATTGCGCTTGTTTGGCTTTGGTCGCTTTAGCGCGAAAGCGCTCCACAAAACTCTCAAGATGGCGGCGCTCATCATCCTGCTTTGAGCGCTGCGCGTTCGACAGACGCTGCTGCTCAGCCAGAACAGACTCGAATTGATCGTAATTGCCGGGATAGCCGTATAATTTGCCGCCGCGAAGATGGGCGATATGGGTCACGGCCGTATTTAGAAATGACCGATCATGGGAGATTATAAATGCGGTGCCGCGATAGGTGCGGATGTGATTTTCAAGCCAAACTGCACCCTCGACGTCCAAATAGTTGGTCGGCTCATCGAGCAATAAAATGTCAGGATTTGCAAAGAGCATCGCCGCGAGCGCCACGCGCATCCGCCAACCGCCGGAAAAATCAGAGCAGGGCTTGAGCTGATCTTGCGCGTCAAAACCCAGACCCGACAAAATAGAGGCGCCGCGCGCTTCCGCGCTGTAAGCTTGAATGTCGGTGAGCCGCGCATAGATTTGAGCTAGCCGCGTCCCGCCGGTTTCCGTTTCGGCCTCGGCCAGCAGCGCCGCGCGTTCTGTATCTGCGGCGAGCACCGTTGCAATCAAGCTTTGAGGACCGGAAGGAACTTCTTGGTCGACGCAGCCCAGCCGCATATTTTTGCGCAGGTTAATTGAACCGTCTTCGGGCGAGATTTCATTTTTAATCAGGCGAAAGAGCGTTGATTTGCCTGTGCCATTACGCCCAACAAAGCCGACTTTCTGCCCCTCAGATATGGCCAAAGTCGCTTGGTCAAAAAGCATTCGGCCTTCGACGCGATATGTCAGATCATTAATATGAAGCATGGGGCAGGGCAGCGACCTTTGCGTGAAAACGATGTGCTTATCATGTCTTGTGGGCAGGGCAAACGCTCGTTATAGAGCGCGCAACTTAAGACCCTAACAGGAGTGCCCCATGGCGACCCAACGTACATTTTCTATCATTAAGCCCGACGCAACACGCCGCAACCTAACCGGCGCGATTAATGCCAAAATCGAAGAAGCCGGTCTTCGTATTATTGCGCAAAAGCGTATCCGTCTGTCCGAAGAACAGGCCAAAGGTTTTTATGCTGTCCACGCCGAGCGTCCATTTTACGGTGACTTGGTTGAATTCATGATGTCCGGCCCTGTTGTTGTTCAAGTCCTTGAAGGTGAAGACGCAATCGCAACTTATCGCGGCGTCATGGGCGCAACAAACCCATCGGATGCAGATGCCGGCACGATCCGCGCGGAATTTGCTGAGTCGATTGAAGCCAATAGCGTTCACGGTTCAGACGCCGAAGAAACAGCTGCCGAAGAAATTCCGTTCTTCTTCAGCGATGCTGAAATCGTCGGCTAATCTTTATAGCTAGAAATGAAAAAGGCCGGGCAATTGCCCGGCCTTTTTTGTATTCGTGTCGATGATTATCCGCGGATACGGATTGTGTCTTCGACGATATCTGCACCAATACTCTGGAACACACCGTTTAGCACGCTCGCATTTGCAGCTTCGTGGAAATAACCCGCGCCTGAGGAACACGCCTGCAACATAGTGTTTGCACGCTGAATTTCTGCACGGCGCTGCTCACTGTCTGTTTCCTTAATCGTTAGCGCGTAACCAATCGAATAGACGCTCGTGCCTTGGGCTTTCAACGCGCCACAAGATGCGATCGTGGCGTCGTCAAAAGATGAGATTTCATCACAGATTTCCTGCTCTTCCCAATACATGGCCCACTCATCATATTCACGTGCCCAGACTTTATACCAGCCACTTTTATTACCCTTATAGTTTTCAGAGATTGTCCAACTGTCCCAATGTAGCCAATGATAATGACCCGAAGCAGGGCGGCAATTATTTCTTTCTGTCACATTGTTCACGCCATCAGTCATGAAGACGACATATTTCAACGGTTTTGCCCCCGACTTATCCTCGTGGATGTCGTCTTCAAAAGCCATATTACTATTCATCCACGCCATAGCACCGCTAGAATTTGTACCGCCGCTCGCCTGCATGCCGTTTACAGTGCTTGTCGATAAGACTTGCCAATCAAACGGTTTACTGGATTTGATGCTATTACTGTATGTGACCATACCGGTGCGCACATATTTATTCTCTCCAGATGCGTTCTGGCCGCGTTCTTGATCTTCCTCAGTCGCGCTATCAATAACGCCATCCATTTGCGTCATGAAGGCATTCACAGTGCTTTTTAGGCCTGTCATGCGGATCGTTCCGTTACCATCATCCCAGCCCATAGAGCCGGAATTATCCATAACAAGACCAATAGACGCTGGATCTTTGAGGTCTTTAACCTGGTAAGACACTGTAGATGCGGCGGAGAAGTCGACATTATCAATGCCAATAAACCCCATAAAGGCCGGACGGGATTGTCCATGAATAAAGGCTGTGACCATGCCCTGTTCCGGGTAGTCATATTTAATTTTGAAATAAGGTGCTTCGCGGTCTTTGTTACGACCTTTGCGTCCGCGCTGCGTCGCTTGCTTATCATCATAAGGCGCAATGCTTATTCCAATATCTTCCAAGTAATATTGCCGATTGTTGCGGAAACCCTCGCTATCACTGCTTGGCGCATCCCCATCATTGTCACGAATATAAACCGCGGCATTTAGAGCTAACATATCAGCGACAGCAACGGATTGCTGACGCGCGGCGCTGACTTTATTAAAGTCATAGGCAGACCCCACGGCAATGACGACTGCGGATAGCGAAACGCCCCACATGACGGCCATTGTGCCTTGAGTGTCTTGTTTAAATCGTTTCAAAAACGATGTTTTTTTAGTGTGCTTAGTCATTCCCAGTTCCCCAAGCTTTGACAAAACCCATTACTCTATGGGTTTCTTAATCTCGCGGAACGTAACTTAGAGGTTTAAAGATGACCTCAAGAACTAAAGTTAATGGGAGTTTAACACTGCAATTCCAGTAACAAGATTAATAAAGCCTTACGCTTAGATTACGTGTTTGATGGACGTCCACTCAGGGCTTTATTTAATGCGAAGATATAAAGATTGTGTTCCTTGGCGCGCACTTTGGCTTCTAGGCTCTGCGCTGTTTCATTGTCTTCTATAGTGACTTCAGCTTGGGCAATGACCCCGCCGCTGTCTAAATCTGCGGTAACATAGTGAACCGTCGCGCCGTGGACGCTATCGCCCGCCTCAATCGCCCGGGCATGGGTGTTCAGGCCTTTATATTTCGGCAGCAGGGAAGGATGTATATTTATCATCCTGTCTTTCCACTTCCCCGTAAAGCTTTCGGTCAGCACGCGCATGAACCCAGCGCAGCAGACGAATTCGATATTACGCGCCGTAAGCGCCTCTTGCACTTTGGCCTCGAAAGCTTCGCGCGTGTCATAATCTTTGTGATCGATCGCAATGGCCTCTACGCCAAGTGCTTTGGCCTTGGCGATGCCGCCAGCTTTGGGGCGATTGCTAATTACAAGATCAATGCGCGCGGGAAAATCATCGGGAAGGGACGCCTTTATCAACGCCTCCATATTAGAGCCGCCGCCAGAGATGAGAATGGCCGTGCGCGTTTTCAAAGTCGGTTAGGCCGCTTTGAGCGTGCCAATGATTTTTGCATCTTCACCGGCCTCAATAAACATGGCCAGCGCTTTGTCCGCGTGGTCAGTGTCCACCGCAATCACCATGCCAATGCCGCAATTAAAGGCGCGCTGCATCTCGGCTTCTTTGATATTGCCCGTATGTTGCAACCAATCAAAGACGGCAGGGCGGTTAATCGCGTCAAAATCATACTCCGCTGTCAGATGATCAGGCAGCATACGCGGCGTATTCTCCGTTAGCCCGCCGCCCGTAATATGGGCGAGGCCTTTAACTAGACCTGCGCGAATGACGGGCAGGACGGATTTCACATATATACGTGTCGGCTCCAGTAATGCCTGCCCAAGGGTTTTGTCTTGGGCAAAGGGCGCGGCGTCATCCCAAGATAATCCTGTAAGCGAGACAACCTTGCGAATAAGTGAATAACCATTGGAGTGCGGTCCGGATGAGGGCAGTCCGATTAGAACATCGCCCGCTTTCATATCATCCATCAGCGGGAGCAGCTGATCGCGCTCGGCTGCGCCGACAACAAAACCCGCTAGATCAAAATCATCGCCTTCATACATGCCGGGCATTTCAGCGGTTTCTCCGCCAATTAACGCGCAGCCCGCAAGCGTGCAGCCCGCGGCAATACCTGAGACAACCTGCGCGGCATTTTCTGGGGCGAGTTTACCCGTGGCAAAATAATCCAGGAAGAAAAGCGGCTCTGCGCCATTGGCCAAAACATCGTTGACGCACATCGCGACCAAATCAATACCGACAGTATCCAGATTGCCGCTATCAATGGCGATGCGCAATTTCGTGCCCACGCCGTCCGTACCGCTAATCAGGATAGGGTCTTTATAGCCCGCGGCCTTCAGATCGAACGCGCCGCCAAAACCGCCGAGCCCGCCCATCACGCCCGCGCGCGTCGTGGCTTTGGCCATTGGTTTGATCATATCAATCAGACTATCGCCCGCATCAATGTCTACGCCTGCATCAGCATAGGTGAGGCCCGATTTCGAACCGTTATCTTGCGTCATGATTTTGCCTATTTTACCCTTAAAGACTCACTTGCCGCCTTATGCTGCGTGGCCGCGCGCGGCGCAAGTGCGCGCCTGTGACAATCTGTTGGCAGATACAGTCAAATCAGGCTAGGACAAGCCAGACTAAGGAGATCATATGTTGCGCGCATTTTTTGTAACGACCATTATTACGCTTTTTGCAGCGGTAAGTGCCTTTGCGGGCGATCCGTTTACGGTGACAGGCATCGCCGTCGAAGGCGAAGGCGCAAATGCCATTGAGGCGCAGACATTGGCGCATTCTGACGGCCAAGTTCGCGCGGCATATGTATTGATCGACCGCTTAAATGCCCGGCCCGGAAGCGCCACTCCTGAAATCACGCCGCCCGTCGCCGCCAAGATGATGCGCGCCATGAGCGTCGCGGATGAGAAACGGTCCAGCTCGCGTTATTATGGCACCATCACAGTCGCCTTTAACCCGCAAGCCGTGCAAGGCTTTGCGCAGGCCAATGGCCTGACATTGGTGACAGATCAAGACGGTCCGCGCCTCGTTATTCCATTGTCCTCGGCAGGGTTCGCGGATGATACGCCGTGGTTCGAAGCTTTTCGCGCCGGCGGCTATGACAATAATCTCGCTCCCTTGGTGACACTTCCGCAGGGGCAGCCTTACTCTAGTTTTATGCGGGCAGATGCCGCCAAGGCGCGTAATGTCGAGGCGCTTGCGCAAATCGGCCGCGCTGCAGGTCTATCCAAAGTTCTTCTTGTTTCAGAGCGCGGGGGCGGTTTTGCTTTAACGGACATTGCGCTTGATACTGGCCGCACAACGGATCTGGGCACGGTTCAATCTATTGCAGAGATTGCGCAGCGCACAGATGGAGCGTGGAAGACACGCGCGACAGCGGCGCCTGCGCGCTCGCAGACCATGACGGTATCCGTGCTCTATAATAGCCATAGTGAATGGCAGCGTTTGCAGCGCCAGATAAATAATTCTCGCATGATCAGCGCGCCGCGTCTTGATGCCCTGTCCAAAGATGGCGCTTTGATGACGCTGACGGTCAATGGTTCAATGGATGATCTGATGAGTGAACTTGCTTATGATGGCGTGCAGATTAAATCCGTGCCCAATATGGGCGTGGTCATGAGTGTTGCAGGGCGTTAAGGGCAGCGTCTATGGCGCATATTCCGACTCAAATTCCATTCGATTTACGGCTCGCGCCCAATTACAGCCGCGCGGCCTTTCAGCCTGCGCCAAGTAATGCTGAGGCGCTGGCCGCGATTGCCGCGCCGTCTTGGCCAAATCGCGCTCTCGCTATTTCGGGGCCGCAAGGCACAGGCAAAACGCATCTAGGGCAAATTTGGATGACCGAGCAGGGCGATGGCGCTTTGGCGATCAAGACCGATCTGAACTTAACGGAACTGGGCGCTCTGCGCGGGAAAGCGATTTGGCTGGATGATGCAGACAAAGCGGATGAAGGCGTCCTCTTTGCGCTCATTAATATGGCGATACTCGGGGATATAGATGGGTTGCTTTTATGTAGCCGCAAACTCCCTGCTTTATGGGATGTTCAAATCCCTGATCTGCGCTCGCGTCTCGGCGCAATGACAGTGGCACGTTTAGATGCGCCGGGTGATGAGCTATTGCGCAAAATATATGTAAACCTTCTCGCCGAGCGGGGACGAACGCCGGATGCGGGCGTGATCGATTATTTAGTCAATTACGGCCAGCGCAGCGCCGAAGCGGCGCAGAATACGGCTGCAGCATTGGACACAATGGCCGCGGCAAAGAAGAGTAAAATCACCAAGGCGTTGGCGCGGGTATATTTTGAGAGCCAAGGCGAGCTGTTTTAGGGTTTCTTAGGGCTGACCGCGATTTCGTTCGTCGGCCTTCTCCCGCGGGGAGAAGGTGCCCGACAGGGCGGATGAGGGGATGATACGAGCGTCCGCGAGCACCTACAACTTAGTGCTTGATGCAATATCCCAATTTAATTCCCCTCTCCCGCCTTTCAGGCACCCTCTCCCAGAAGGGAGAGGGCAGAAAGTATGGCCATAGCGCGACATTGAAATGGCTAGATGTTATGCGGGGTTGGAAAAGTTAAAACTCTACCCGCTGCCCGTCCCACGCCATAAGGTCGCCGGTGTTCTTAACACTCACCTCGTCAATTACCTCAAGCATTTTACCCGTACTATATTCACGGGTGAATAATTTGCCCTCAGGGACATTGCCCTGAAACGGTTTGGAGAGTTCCGTATCTACAGTGCCCGGATGTAGCCCAATTATAATGCTCTGCTTAAACCGCCGCCCATGTTCGATGGATAGCGTTTTAAGCACCATGTTGAGCGCGGCTTTGGCGGCGCGATAGGCATACCATCCGCCAATACGGTTATCCGAAATGCTCCCAACGCGCGCAGACAGCGCGGTGAATACGGTTTTGCTGTCACGTTTCAAAAGCGGGAGGAAATATTTCGCCGTCATTGCTGGCCCTGCAACATTGGCCGCAAAGCTTTTGGCAAAGCCGTCATAGGATAAATCGCGTATCGATTTTTCAGGTAAAATGCCGTCACCATGGAGCAAGCCTGTTGCGAGAATGATTAAATCAAATTTGCCTGTCTCGCGCAAAACCTCTGCGCCCGCTTTGATGTTGTCTTCATCGCTGAAATCAAAAGTCAGCGGTTTTATCTTTTCGCCGCGCGGGCCTGCGCCTGTGCGCGAGAGGGCGTAGACGTCTTTGACGCGACCATGGGCGGCGAGGGTTTCAACAAAGCCGCTGCCAATCCCGCCGCTCGCGCCAATTACAATCACGCGCATATCTTCGGAAAAGCTAGAGAGGTCAGTCATAGTGAAGTCTTTCGTTTGGCCTCGCGGCTACAGCGCGTGGAGCAATATTTCACATTCTCCCAATCGCGTTCCCATTTCTTGCGCCAGGCAAAGGGACGCCCGCATGTCACGCAGTCTTTTTCGGGCAGGTGAGGTTTTTTGTGTTTCGGCATAAAATAGTTACGCGCCGCGCGCCCCAATAGTTCGCCTGATGCGTAAGCATTACATGACACAAAAAATCCTGATTCCCATATTCGCAGATCAACTCTCGCTAGGCCTGTCCTCCTTGCAAGGCATAGAGCCAAGTGAGGCCGTTATTTTAATGATGGAAGTCCGTAACGAAGCCGACATGGTCTGGCATCACCGCAAAAAGCTGATCTTCCTGTTTAGCGCGATGCGCCATTTTGCAGAAAGTCTGCGCGCGCAAGGTTGGGCCGTGGATTATGTCAAATTGACTGACGAGGACAATGCAGGCGACTTCACAACTGAAGTAAAGCGCGCGCTCACCCGCCATGATATTGCGCGCATCCGCGTGACCGAGCCGAGCGAATATCGTGTTTTGGAACTTGTGAAAAATTGGGACAAGGACCTCGGCGTGGACACGCTTATCCTTCCCGATGATCGTTTCATCGCGACAAAATCAGAATTCGCCGATTGGGCCGAGGGACGCAAGCAGCTGCGCATGGAATATTTCTATCGTAATATGCGCAAGAAAACGAACCTTTTGATGGATGGCGATGACCCCGAAGGCGGACAGTGGAATTTCGACAAGGAAAACCGGAAACCCGCCAAGGCTGATTTGTTCATGCCAGAGCGCATCACATTTGCGCCCGATGATATAACCACCGACGTCATTGAGATGGTGAAGGCGCAATTCAAAGACCGTTTCGGAAGCGCCGAGGGCTTTGATTGGGGCGTAACGCGCAAAGATGCTAAATCCGCGCTCGCGCATTTTATCACGGAATGCCTGCCGCGTTTCGGTGATTACCAAGACGCGATGCTAACCGATGAACCATTTCTATATCACTCGCTTTTGTCGCTCTATATGAATGTGGGGCTGCTGGACCCGATTGAGGTCTGCGAGGCGGTCGCCAAAGCCTATGATGAAGGACATGCCCCGATTAATGCGGCGGAGGGGTATATTCGCCAAATCATTGGCTGGCGTGAATATGTGCGCGGGATTTATTGGTTAAAAATGCCAGGCTATGAGAAAGAAAATGCGCTGGATGCCACGCGTCAATTGCCCGAATTTTACTGGACGGGCGAGACGGGGATGAAGTGCCTGTCGCAATCTATTGGCCAAACGATAGAGCATGCTTACGCTCACCACATTCAGCGCCTTATGGTGACCGGCACATTTGCGCTGCTCACGGGGATTGATCCCTATGAAGTGCATGAATGGTATCTCGCCGTTTATTTTGACGCGTTCGAATGGGTGGAGCTGCCCAATACGCTCGGTATGAGTCAATTTGGCGATGGCGGGCTTTTGGCATCAAAACCCTATGCCGCAAGCGGCGCTTATATCAATCGCATGAGCGATTATTGTAAGTCGTGCAAATATAATGTGAAAAGCCGCACCGAAGATGACGCTTGTCCTTTTAACAGTCTCTATTGGGATTTCGTTGCGCGTAACGAAGATAAATTACGCGGTAATCTGCGCATGGGGATGCCGTATCGTAATTGGGATAAGATGGATGATGAAGTCAAAGCCGCGCTGCGAAAACGGGCAGGGTGGGTTTTGGAGAATTTAGAACACCTTTAGAATTATCGTCATACCGACGCGCGCTTGCGCGCCCGGTATCCATGCCTTAGATTCTCATCATGTATGCGGACACTCATGCCTATTTCGTCTATATTCTTGCCATTAGTAAGAATGGCGCAATTTACACAGGTATGACCAATGATCTTCAACGTAGATTATGGGAACATAAAAATAACGAAAATCCACGCAGTCATACAGCAAAATACAATATCCACCGCCTCGAATATTATGAAGTTTTCGATACGCCTTCAGAAGCAATCGAACGCGAAAAGTTTCTCAAAAAGCAAACCCGGAAATAT
>CALLBH010000007.1 GCA_938001945.1 uncultured Robiginitomaculum sp. | reverse complement strand
ACGCATACCGCAAAATTTGCCTATCATCGCTGGATATTTACCAACACGCATTACGGCGAGACGCATCTGAAACTCGCCGAAGTGGGCGAGCAGCATGTCCGTACGGAAATTACTAAAGATACCAGCTATTTCTCAAAATATATGACCATCAAAGGCACGCTGGTTGAATTCGAACCGATTACGGAGAATACGACGCGAGTGACCTTGACGGTTGATTACACGCGCGACCTCGACCCCGCATGGTATTTCGGTCCGCTGCAACGCCGTGCCATGCGTGAGAGCGCCGATTATTTAATTACGCAAGTTATTGCGCGGCCCGAGAGCCGCTAACGCCAGTGGCGCAGCCAAACATATATTTATGGTAGGTGACGTCTAACCCTTCGGCCCGAAGCGCGTCAGCAAAGCCAGAAGCATTTTGGAACTTATCCGTATATTGCCCAATCATCGTAAAGTCCTGCGCTCCGTTTAACGCCAATTTCTCGATCATAGGCAGCACACGTTTCTTGTGAAAATTATAAAGCGGTCTAAATATCCAGCCTTGGGGGTCAGATGCCTCCACACATGAAAACTGCCCCCTTGGTTTTAATTTTCTCGCGATCAATTTTGCCAATCTTTTATGATCGTCCGTGTCAAAAGTTTTTAATCCGAACGTGGACACAATGAAATCTGCGGAACCGTCGGGCAGGGCACTATTAAATATGTCGTCCTGAATAAATTCAATTTTATGCGCGCGCATTTTATGAAGGCGCGACATTGCATTTTGGTGCATACCGCTGGAGAGATCAATTGCTGTAACCTTATCTATATTCGGATGCTGCTTTAACAGATGCGGCCAAGCTTCACCTGTACCTGCCATCAGGTCATATCCAACGGCATTTTCGGGTAAGGCCTTTAACTTTGACACGCATTGCTTTCGCCAGCGCTGCGTGAAGCCAAATGAGCAAATATAGCTAAACCAAATATATTTGGACGAGCATTTATCAAACACGCCTTTAATGAAGTCCTTATCATAAATGTCATTCGGTTCAGAGGCGTCCTGCATTCCTTTGTCTAGCAAGCTACCAACTATGGTCAATGCCGAATAGGATTGCGTTTGTACCTTGACTTTTTTGGCGAATTTACCGATTGGGCTGGCACATTAACCCGGCGCGCCAGACCGTTTCTCTGCCCCGCGCCATAAGAGCCTAGATCACAGGCTGAGGACATTATTATGCATGCTTATCGCAGCCACACATGTGGTGAATTACGCAAATCCCACGTCGGCGAAACTGTTAAATTGTCGGGCTGGGTTCACCGCAAACGTGAACACGCCAATGCGTTATTTATCGATCTTCGCGACCATTACGGCATCAGCCAAGTCGTTGTTTATCCTAACGCCGCCTTTTACGAAGACGCCAAGCGCTGCCCGTCCGAATCTGTGATTACTGTAACCGGCGAATTGCTGGCGCGTGACGACGAAGCGGTGAACGCTGAAATCCCAACAGGTGAAGTTGAGCTTCGCGCCGATGAGATGATCATTGAGAGCGCCGCTGCCTCATTGCCGCTGCCTGTTTTTGGCGAGCAAGATTACCCCGAAGAAATCCGCCTCAAGCATCGTTATCTCGATCTGCGCCGCGAGACTTTGCACAAAAATATCATCATGCGCGGGCAGGTGATTAACTCGCTACGCCGCCGCATGATTGATGGCGGATTTACGGAATTTCAAACACCGATCCTAACGGCGAGCTCGCCCGAGGGCGCGCGTGACTTCCTTGTGCCGTCACGCCTTAACCCGGGGAAGTTCTACGCGCTACCCCAAGCGCCGCAGCAATTTAAACAACTGATTATGGTCGCAGGTTTTGACCGCTATTTCCAAATCGCGCCGTGTTTCCGCGACGAAGATGCCCGCGCCGACCGTAGCCCGGGTGAGTTCTATCAGCTTGATGTTGAAATGAGTTTCGTCACCCAAGAAGATGTCTTCCAAGCGATTGAGCCTGTCATGGCCGGCGTATTCGAAGAGTTCGCCGAGGGCCGCACGGTAGAGACCCCGTTCCCGCGTATTCCCTATAAAGAGTCGATGGAAAAATATGGATCAGACAAGCCCGATCTGCGTATCCCATTTGAGCTAACCGATGTGTCGGAATTCTTTACCGATGAGGGCAAAACAGGCTTTGGCATATTTGCGAAAATCACAAATGGCGGCGGCAAAGTGATTGCTATTCCAGCCCCGCAGGCTGCCGCCAATCAGTCGCGCAAATTCTTTGATAATATGGACAAATGGGCCAAGAAAGAAATGCAAATGCCAGGCCTTGGCTATGCGCGTTTGACTTTGGATGATGACGGTAATGTCAAATCCCAAGATCCCGTACTCAAAAACTTTGCGCCTGAGTTCTTGAAAGAGCTTCTCGATAAAATGGGCCTTGGCGCAGGCGATGGTATCTTCTTCTCTGCGGGTAAAAAAGACGCGGCTTATAAATTAGCTGGCGCGGCGCGCGGTAAAGTGGCTGCTGATCTTGATCTTATTCCCGAGGGCATTTTCAAATTTTGCTGGGTTGTGGATTACCCGATGTATGAGTGGGATGAAGATAATGAGAAAATCGAATTTTCACATAACCCTTTCTCTATGCCGCAAGCGCCTGAAGGCAAAACGGCCATGCAGGTTCTCGAAGAGGCAGATACGGTTGAGAAACAGCTTGAGATTATGGCCTACCAATATGACATCGTCTGTAACGGCGTAGAGCTATCCTCAGGCGCTATTCGGAACCACAAAGCCGACGTCATGTATAAGGCATTCGACATGGCAGGCTATGGCCCCGAAGTCGTCGACGATAAATTTGCAGGCATGATCAACGCGTTCAAATTTGGCGCCCCGCCGCATGGCGGTATTGCGCCGGGTGTTGATCGCATCTGTATGCTCCTTGCGGGCACAGATACAATCCGTGACGTCATTCTGTTCCCCATGAATGGACAAGCGCAGGATTTAATGATGAATGCGCCGGCAGAAGTGGATAGCAAAGCGCTTCGTGAGTTGTCACTACGTTTGGATTTGCCGAAAGAGTAACACCTTAAATCCCGCTTATTCCTGCTATCGCAGGGATGAGCGGGAAGCACTACTTAAAATGCGCATCCAGAAAATCTAAAAATGCAGGCCAGTCTTCTTCGACAACGCCATGTGTTCCGGGGCGCATCCAGAAGGCGATATCATCTTCGGGCTTGAACTCCGTCAGCTTGATCGCCGTAAGCCCCTCAGAGCCATATAGCGCGTAAGCAGGGCTCGCGCCCATTGCAGCGCGAAATGCGCCCTCAGGGTCGCTCCACACGTCACGTTTGGCATTACCCAGCATGATGGGGCGCGGCGCAATCAGGGCGAGCAGTTGATGCTGATCGACGGGCAGGGCGCTTTGGTCATCAGCGTAATCAGCATATTTCGGCGTAAACCAATGCGGGTAGCCTTCGGTGACAAGCTTTACCGTCTCGCCGGGTTTGCTTCGCGAAAGCGATGCTCCGCCCGTACCCGACTGATGCGCGATGACACCGTCAATGCGCGGGTCATAGGCTGCGGCGACAAGCGCGGATTTGCCGTAGCGTGAATGGCCATAGGCGATGACGTCGCCAAACTCTCCGCTTTCTTCTATGGCGTCCATAATGCGGCTGGCTTGCCACGCCCACGCCATGATTGCGCCAGTCCGGTTATCGCTTTGAGATAAGGTTGACAAAATTGGTGCGGCTGCAACGGCGTCATCTGGTACGAAATCCGGAGGATAAACAACAGCCAGCGCGTAGCCGCGATTCATAATCATTTCTACGGGCGGGGTCATGATGTAACGGCCAAAGAAATAGCCAAAGACGTCCGACATTGGGCCGTTGCCCTCGCAAGAAAATCCGGCGCGCTTGGGTTTCGAAATGCCGTCAACGGGAATAACATTGTGATTAGGGCAAAAATTCTGCGTTAGAATAATGGGCGGCGTTTCACCGGGCAGGATATCTGCGGGCATAAGCATAACGACTGTAAAGGGATCAATATCGCCGCGAGGGGTAATCGTCCATTCAGAGATATTTGCGCTATTGTTAAATGCAGCTTGGGCAACGGGATGGATGGCTTCAACGCGAGCCGCGCCCTCCACAGCAGGCATGTCGCCATAAATGTGCGTTTGAAGCTGCGCAGCGATGTCAGGCTTTTGATTTTCCCATTGCCCTGCAGTTTGAGCCGTAATCGCCGGAAGCGCCGTAGCTTTTTTAGGGGCGCTGGGCGCCGTCTGCATGATGGCTCGTGTTCCCGCGCAGGCACTCATCAGGCCAATGAATATGACAATAATAAATCCAAGCCAGAACCGTTTCATTTTGAATATGCTCCGCTTGTTTCTGGTCATTTTAAGATTGGTAAAGCCTGCTCAATATCTGCTTTCAAATCATCCGTGTCCTCAAGGCCGCAGGCAAAACGAATGAGCGGGCCGCCAAATTTAGCGCTGACTTTACGATTAAGCTGCGGGTCACACTGGATGCACAGGGACTCGAACCCGCCATAGCTATAGCCAATGCCGAAGAGTTTTAGCGCGTTGATAAAGGCGAGAACCTTCGCCTCTGATACGGGCTTTAAAACCACGCCAAATAGACACGCGCCGCCGGTAAAGTCACGCGCCCAAATATCATGATCGGGATGCGAGGTTAGGGCAGGGTGCAGGACCTCTAACACTTCATCACGGCCTTCAAGCCACGTCGCCAAACTTAGCGCGCTGGCTTCGGCATGGGCAAACCGCATATGGACGCTGCGCGCCCCGCGCAGGATTTGATAAGCGTCATCAGGCGATGTGTGATGGCCGATTTGTTTGCGGGTCGCCGTGACGCGTTTCCCGAGTTTTTCATCTGCGCAGATAACTGCCCCGAATAAAACATCACTATGCCCGCCAAAATATTTTGTGGCGGCGTGGACAGATATATCGATGCCATGCGTCAGAGGTTTAAGCGTGATGCCGCCGGACCATGTATTATCAATCGCCGTGGTGACGCCGCGCGCTTTGGCGGCTTTTGCGATGGCGGGCAAGTCATGGAGTTCAAAGGTCAAACTTCCCGGAGCCTCGAGCCAGATAAGCGTTGTGTTGTCCTGAATTAACTCCGAAATATTTGCGCCGATGCGCGGATCGAAGCGCGTGGTTTTCACGCCCATCTGTTTAAGGAATGTATTGGCGAAATAACGCACGGGGCCATAGCTATTATCTGTGAGCAAAACATGGTCGCCGGATTTTATGCAAGCCATAATAGCGAGCGTGCAGGCGGCGAGGCCACTTGGCGCAAATTCACACGCCGCTCCGCGCTCAAGTTCTATGAATATCTTAGCTAGATCATCATGCACCGCGCTGCCATGGCGGCCATAACCGCGCACATCAGCGCGATATAAATCCTCGGCCTTGTCAAAGAGCAGCGTTGAGGCGCGCGTAATTTCGCGGTTCACAGGCGTGCCAAGCCCCGCTTTGGGGCGGCCCATATGGATGAATTTGGTTTCGTCTTTCATCATGCACCTGTTTCTATCGGATGATCGCTCGCGCCATATTCGGCCCAGCTTCCGCTATAGACGGCATGCTCATGCGCGCCAAGATGGAAGAAAATCAAATCTAGCGCAGCGGCGGTAACGCCCGATCCGCAGGTTGAGATAATGGGCCGCGTGAGATCAATTTTCTTGGCGGCGACAATGCCGCGTAGTTCCGCCAGAGACTTTAGCTGACCCGAGGCGGTTTTAAGCTCGCTAAGCGGGAGGTTTATCGACCCCGGAATATGACCACTCCGCAGCCCTTCGCGCGGCTCCGGCTCTGTGCCTGCAAATCGGCCTTCGCTGCGCGCATCGATGATTTGAGTGTGCGTATAAAGAGCTTCAACGACATCAGCCATGCTGACGGCTTTCACCATTGAGTCGCGCGCGAAAACAGGCGCTTCGTTTTCGGGTTTAAACGCGCTGTCATATGTCGGCGCGCCAATATTGACCCATGCAGGTAGCCCGCCATCTAGAACGAAGGCGTGAAACCCCGCACTCATGAAAGACCATGCGACGCGCGGCGCGGAAAACAGGCCGTGCCGATCATACACCACGGTAACATCATTCTGCGCAATATTGGCTTTGGATGCAAAGTCGGTGATAAAATCAGATGGCGGAAAAGGCGTCCCGAGCGGGGTTGTTGTCTTCAGCGCGCCAAGATCAAAGCTTACCGCATTGGGAATGAAGCCTTTTGTCTCCGGCTCAGCACCGCCGGGTAGAACCCATGTTCCATCCACGACACGTAGCCGCGGGTGATGCAAATGTTTACGCAGCCAATGCGCGTCAACAAATATTGCCGTTGGAAAGACTAACTCATCCATGGCGGCACAGGCAGCTCTTTGGAGCGCAGAAATTCGGGGTTATAAATTTTGGATTGATAGCGGCTGCCATAATCACACAGGATCGTCACGATGGTATGACCCGGACCCATTTCACGGGCCATATGAATTGCCCCGCCAATATTAATCCCGCTACTTCCGCCAAGGCACAAGCCTTCGAGCTGGGTTAGCGCGAAGATGATTTGCAGCGCTTCCTTGTCGGAAATGTGATAGGCGCGATCGACAATAATGTCCTTAAGGTTCGCGGTGATGCGGCCTTGGCCAATGCCCTCGGTAATGGAGCCGCCTTCAGAGGCCAGTTCACCATTTTTAAAATAGCTATACATCTTCGAGCCGCCGGGATCTGCGACGCCAATTTGAATGTTTTCATTACGCTCTTTCAGGGCAAGCGACACGCCGCCTAAAGTTCCGCCAGAGCCGACAGCGCAAACAAAGCCGTCAACTTTGCCGTCTGTCTGGTCAAAGATTTCAGGGCCAGTCGTTTTATAATGGGCGTCGCGGTTCGCGGTATTGTCAAATTGATTGGCCCATATCGCGCCATTGGGTTCGCTCTCGGCCAGCTCAGCCGCGAGGCGGCCGGAATATTTGACGTAATTATCGGGGTTGGCATAGGGCACGGCGTCGACTTCGATGAGCTCTGCGCCAAGCAGGCGGATCGCGTCTTTCTTTTCTTGGCTTTGCGTGCGCGGGATGACGATTTTGCAGCGATAGCCGAGTGCGGCAGACACCATAGCGAGGCCGATGCCCGTATTGCCTGCTGTGCCTTCGACAACAAAACCGCCGGGTTTTAACGCGCCGCTGCGTTCTGCGCTGCGGATAATTTCCAGCGCCGCGCGGTCTTTGACGCTTTGGCCCGGATTGAGAAATTCGGCCTTACCGTAAATCTCACACCCCGTTAGCTTTGACGCTTCGTGAAGGCGGATAAGCGGCGTATTGCCGATAAGATCTAATACATTTGAGGCGGCCATAATAATTCCGTTTTTAAGTGTTACTTCTGCATAAGCGCGCGCGGCGCGGCGGGCAAGGCTCGGGCGGTAAAATTCGCCTAACGGTTTCGTTAATTATGCCCAGACTTCGGTGTGATTTTGGCGCGCGACGCGATGCCTGGACGTGAGTGTCAGTAATGGAGCGAGGCCTCTTGGGGTGAGATAGTCCAGCGCAGCTTTTTGCTCGTCTGCGTCCATTGCCGCAAAGCAATCGGTCACGCGCTGGAGCATATAGAACCGTATCGGGCGCACAGCGCATTGAATTTTTGTCTCGCCATGATTGAACGCGCCAAAGCCAAGCACGGACATTTTCGGATTAATGGTGGCAGGGCTGCCAGACTCGCCGCCCTCCAAAGCGTCCATGACCTCAATATTCATGCGTAGTTCGGGCAGAAAATAATTGGCGATATATGTGAATAACGACCCAAGCGTATCGGGCAATTCATCCGAGGGTGTGTAATAGGGCATGTCGGAGTAATCAGCGTGCGGCGCATTCATGCGCTCTGTCCATCGAAACAGGCTCGGCGCGCGGTTTTTCATAAGGCTGCTGGGCACAGGGTCACGCGCGAGGTGAGCATAAAGCGAGCACATCATGCCGTAATCGCCAATATTAGGGCTATCGCCAAACAGATAAGGCGTGCGAACGAAATGCGCCTCCAACACGTCCAAAAGCTCGCCATAAGCGCGCTCGATTTCGAAAGTCGTATCAACAGAGACGCCAAGCGCGGGGAGAAATCCGCTAAATTTATCCATAGTATTCTTGATCTGCGCTTTGGACTCTTTGCTCGCGTCAGGGCCTTGCCAGCCGCCAAAACCGTGGCTGATGAAATGACCTGTCAGCTGCGGGAAATTCCAGCGATAATGCATGGCAGGGCGCAGCAGACCTTCATCGCCGAAGAGTTCTAAAATGAGCGCCAGAAGCTTACGCACCGGGTCGGTTGGATAAGCGCTCTGGCGTGCTAATCCGCGCCCCTCCAGAAAATCAATAATATCTGTTGTGTCTTGAACAATTGTCCCGTCATCTATTTCAATCACGGGAATAATGCGTCGTCCAATTTGCGGCAGAACGATTTGCGCAAAATGCTCAGAGACGGGCGCAACTTCGGTAAACGGAATGCCTTGCTTAATAAAATAACTGCGCACTTTTCCGGTGAACATTGATATTTTTACGCCGTAAAGGGTGATGGGGGCTGTCATGTTTTGTCCTAAGTGAGTAATTAAAATGACACGCTGCGGTGTCGTAAGCAATTCACACATTAGTTAATAAAAAAGCCCGCCGAGTTGGCGGGCTTTTCTTTATTACATTACCGGGGCGGCAGGCCGCCTCGAAGAATAGTTGCATTCGATCCACTGGATCAAATGCTGGCGTTATTCTTCTTCTTCGCTTTTGGCTTCTGCCGGAGCAGCGTCAGATAGGTCTTCGGCAGCAGCTGCGGCCAAAGATTCTTCTTCAAACATTTCAGCGTTGATTTCGCCGCGTTCTGCAATGGCGTCTTCCGCTTGCGCGCGGTCTTCGTCCATTTGCGTTGCGATGACGTCTTCACCTTTGGCTTGACGCTCAGCTTCGTCTTCGGTGCGGGCCACGTTGATATCAACATTGACTTCGACATCCGCGTGAAGGCGAATAGCGACAGTTGTCACGCCCAAAGCTTTGATCGGAGCCATAAGCTTGACCATACCGCGTGTGACGCCGCTGCCGACGATTTCTGCGATATCACGCGCAGAAACTGAACCGTAAAGCATGCCTGTTTCGCCCGCTTTGCGGATGATGACATAGCTTGCGCCGTCCATGTGGCCGCTTTCGTCGCGCGCTTTTTGAGCGGCTTCGGCATTACGCTTCTCAAGGAACTCACGTTCAGCTTCGAAACGGGCCATATTGGCCTTGGTTGCGCGCAGAGCACGTTCACGCGGAAGAAGGAAGTTGCGAGCAAAACCCGGCTTAACGTCAACGACGTCGCCCATGGCGCCCAGATTATCAACACGTTCTAATAGGATAACTTGCATTTCAAATCTCCTAATGACCAGCGTAAGGCATCAGTGCCAAAAAGCGGGCACGTTTGATGGCTTGAGCCAGAACACGTTGTTTCTTGTGAGATACAGCAGAAATACGAGACGGCACGATTTTGCCTTTCTCAGATGTGTAGCGCTGCAATAATTTTGGATCTTTATAATCGATCGTTTTGCCGTTCTCGCCAGAGAATGGACAAACCTTGCGGCGACGACGGAACGGTGTCCGTGACGGCAGGTTTTCGATTTTGATATCAGATTTACGGGCCATGATTAATCTCTCCGTTCGCGGCGCTTACGCTCTTCGCGTTTTGCCAAAATAGGGGACTGATCCTCAGTGTGCTCTTCGACGCGGATGGTCAGATAGCGCAGGATGTCTTCATTAATGCGGTGCATACGCTCAACTTCGTGCAGAGCGCCGGCCGGTGCATCAACCTGAAGCAGGCTGTAATGCGCCTTACGGTTCTTGCGAACGCGGTAAGCGAGGTTGCGAAGACCCCAATATTCCGTGCGGCCAACAGAGCCGCCCAGGTCTGCGATTTTCGCAGAGAGTTTTTCGACGATTTCTTCGACTTGCGCAGAGGAAACGTCAGGTCGTGTCATCACGACGTGTTCGTATAATGCCATTTAAGTGGCCCTTCTGTTTGGGATTGCGGCGCAGGGCAACCGAAGGGAAGCGCCGGCGATGGTTCCGTCTCTGGATGCACACCATGTGCAGGGCCAAGCCGGACCGCAATCGATCAAGGCGCGCAGATATAGAGGTATGGCCAGTTAATGCAAGGGCTTAAGTCAGGTTTAAAGGCGCTAAATCGCGCCTAAAAGCTAAGCTAAGCGGCCTGTTTGCTCGAGTAAATCGATTTCGTGGAAGCTGCTCAGTGTGTCTTCGATCGCTTCTGCTTCGCTGCGGCCATCAACAGGGGCAGCCGCAGTCGGTTTCACTGTTCCAAGCTCATTATAGGCCGTATCAAATTCATCGACAGATTTAGGCGCGGAAGGGGCCGAATTCGCTCCGGATACCATTGCGTGACCGGCGGATATGCCGCCAACCATGCCAAAACGTGCTGATTCTTCGGCGCGAACGTCAATTGGCGCTTTAGGAAGCTCCGGCGCGATTGCCGCCGGTTGGAAAGGGCGATTGGCGCTGCGGCGCTCTGTCGGGACGTCCTTGCTTGGCTCTGCTTTTCCAATCATATCGGGAATGTGTTGCGTCTTAAGCGCAGAAATTTCTTCTTTGAACTCCGGTGTGTCCAAAACCGAAGGCGACGCCGTTGAAACTGTGGTCGTCGCGATCGCTGCACGCTCTGGATAGACAGGTTTGCGGGCAGGGGCCGCTTCAGCGCTGAGCGGTGACGTGTTGATGGCAAGATAGCGCTTTAACTTATCGGATTGAAGCGTGTTGAGACGACGAAGTTCTTCATTTTCTGCGCGCTGACTCATTAGCTGAGAGGATAAGGCCGTCGTTTCTGCTTTGTGAGTTTTCGCCACTTCGCGCAAGGCGTCCATATCGCGCTTTTGGACTTCAATATATTCCAGCAATTTGCGACGACCGCGATGCGCGCCGTCAAATTTTTCGCGAAGCTCAGCCATTTCGTCATGGGCGTGCTTTACGACGTCTGCTTTAACCGCGACTTCAGCTTCCAGATCAGAGGCCTTGGCGCGTAATGTGTTTAATTCTTGTGTCTTGCTGCGGTTCGTTGCGTCAAATTGCTTCTTGAAGACCTGAACATCCGCTAAAACCTGCTCTAGCTCAGTTTTAAGCGCTAAATTGTGCTCTTCTGTCGCTTTGTGGCTGCTTCGCGTCTGGGCGATCATGCGCTCAAGCTCATCGCGGACCTTGCCGAGGTCTTCATAACGGGACTGTAAATCTGCAGCGCGCTTTTCAAGCTCAAGACGCTCAGATTGCGCGACCGATAGCTCACTTGAGAGCTGAAGGTTCTTTGAAGATAGTTTTTCAGCCGCTTGGCGATCAACAGCGAGGGTGTTTTGGATCGTGCGATTTGAATTCTTTAAGCCCGCAACTTCAACGTCTTTATCCGCGATTTCGCGTCGTAAAGCCTCTTGTGTGGCCTCCATTTGGGTCAGAGCAAGCTGCGCTTTCTCGAGGCTTTGGCGCGAGTCGAGATAACGCGCTTCATAAGCGTCTGCTTTGGACTTAAACGACTCTGCCCGAACTGTTTGCTCTGTGGCTGTTTTGCGCGCTTCTTCGAGTTCACCCTTAAGGCGCAGGTTTTCAGGCTCTAAATGCTCTAGCGCGGAGAGGTTTGCTTCTGTTTCATAAGCATAATTGATCAGATTAGAGATACGCTTAAGCGACTGTGCGTAAAATTGCTCACCCGTCGACATATCTTCATTAAGCTGTGCTAAATCCTGACGAATATTTGTTAGATTATCAGTTTTACGCGCGGGGCCTAGACTACGCGGCGCTGTTGCGCGCGCCGCTTCGGGCAAATCTTGATGTGAAGGTGTCGGTGTAATTGTCATAGGGCTTAGCGGTGTTTCGTCTTTGGGTTCAATGGCGGACAATACCGCAGGCGCCGAAATAGGGCGCGGCGCAGGCTGAAATTCAGGCTCTGCTGCGCGATGTTCTTGGGGCTTGTCCGTAATGTCCGCCGTCTTTTCAGGCTCAACACCGACGGGTTTGATCACGTCTCTCTCTGGGGCGAGTTGCTCGGCTTGAGCGCGCGCATCAGAAATGATTTGTTTCACGGCTTCAGGACTGGGTGAGGACGTGTGTTCAGGGGCGTCTTCGAGGATGATAGGCGTGTCTTTATCCGCATTCACAGTCTTACCTGTGACCATTGTGCGGAATTTATTGAACGCGCTCATATGCCTCTCCCCAGTCTATACGTGCCCACACGAGGCAGTGGTAGCGCTACGATGGTAAATATAGTGTTTACTTTGTAACATTGGTCGCATCTGCATTGCCCTGAAACTTTGCATGGTCTATGCGGGCGCGATTATAAGATTCATGCGCGCTCGCAGCGCTGGAGCAAGGATAGATATGACACTCGCATTTATTTTTCCCGGACAAGGCAGTCAAAATGTCGGTATGGGACAGGCTCTCGCAGAGGCTTTTCCGGCCGCCAAAGAAGTTTTTGAAGCCGTTGATGACGCGCTGGAGCAAAAGCTATTCGCTTTAATGACGGGAGGTCCAATTGAAGACCTTACGCTAACCGAAAACGCGCAGCCTGCATTGATGGCGTGCAGCGTTGCAGCAATGCGCGCGCTAAAGGCTGAATTTGGCGTCGATATTACGGCGGCAAAATATGCTGCCGGGCATTCGCTTGGGGAATATTCCGCGTTGTGCGCAGCGGGCGTTGTCGAACTGGCAGATACAGCCAAGCTTTTAAAATTGCGCGGGCAGGCGATGCAAAAGGCTGTTGCGCCGGGTGTTGGTGCTATGTCTGCGCTTCTAGGTGCGTCTCCCGAGGATGCAGCTAAGGCTGTCGAGGCGGGCTCTAAAGTCGGCATCGTTCAAATCGCCAATGATAACGCCGTGGGGCAAATTGTTATTTCCGGAGAAAAAGCTGCAGTTGAAGCGGCGAATGCTGCGGCCACAGAAATGGGCGTGAAACGCGCTATGATGCTTCCTGTCTCTGCGCCATTTCATTGTGATTTGATGGCACCGGCCGCGGAAGCGATGAAAGACGCGCTGGCTGATGTTGCGTTTAGCGCGCCGGCTCTTCCCATCGTGAATAATGTCACCGCGCAGCCTGTGACGGACCCAGAGCAGCTTAAGGCGGACCTTGTCACGCAAGTCACAGGGCAGGTGCGCTGGCGTGAGTCCATTCAGTGGATGGCCGCGCAAGAGATTACCGATCTCGCAGAGCCGGGAACAGGCAAAGTCCTGACGGTTATGCTCAAACGCATTACAGACGGCCTTAAAGGTCACAGACTTGATACGCCAGAAGCGCTCGAAGCTTTTGCAACACATTTAAAAGGGTAAAGTTATGTTTGATCTTACAGGAAAACGCGCTCTGGTTACCGGCGCAACAGGCGGTCTTGGCGGGGCAATTGCAAAGCAGCTCCACGCAGCAGGCGCGAGCGTTGCCTTATCGGGAACACGGGCTGAAAAACTGGAAAGTTTAGCTGCGCAGTTAGGTGAGAGATGCGCTGTAACGGCTTGTAATTTATCAGATGGCGACGCCGTAGATGCGCTGCCGGGACAAGCGGCTGAAGCCCTTGGCGGTAATGTCGACATATTAGTCTCGAATGCAGGTTTAACCCGTGACGGATTATTGATGCGCATGAAACAGGATGATTGGGACCTTGTTCAAAAGGTCAATTTGGAAGCTTATTTTCGCCTGACCAAAGCGTGTCTTCGCCCGATGATGAAAGCGCGCTGGGGCCGTATCATTGGCATAACATCAGTGGTCGGCGTGACGGGGAATCCCGGGCAGGCAAATTACGCCGCATCCAAGGCAGGTATGATCGGCTTCACGAAATCTATTGCTCAAGAAGTCGGCTCGCGCGGCATCACGGCCAATTGTATCGCGCCGGGCTTTATCGCATCGCCCATGACAGATGTTCTCAATGAGAAGCAAAAAGACGCTATTCTAACGAAAATCCCTGCAGGTGATCTTGGCACGAGTGATGATATTGCATCTGCCGCGCTTTATCTTGCATCGTCAGAAGCGGGTTATGTCACAGGTCAAACCTTGCACGTAAATGGCGGAATGGCCATGATTTAGGTTAAATATCAATGATTTAACATCTGATAATTTGTTTAAACCGCCGCTAGTCACCATGATTTTAATATGGTAACCACTTCGCGGAATCGGGGGGCGACTTGTAATTCTGTCGTTATATCCCATTTAAATCACGACCCTCGGGTCAAACTGAGCGGCGAGGAGTGTTTTCGCCGCGTTTTAAAAAGGAATTTTATATGTCTGATGTAGCAGCTCGTGTAAAAAAAATGGTTGTTGAGCATCTCGACGTCGAAGAAGCAAAAGTGACTGAAAATGCTCACTTTATTGACGATCTTGGTGCTGATAGCCTCGATACTGTCGAAATTATCATGGCGTTCGAAGAAGAATTCGACATCGAAATCAAAGAAGACGAGTCAGAGCATATTCAGACTGTCGGCGATGCGGTGAAATTCATCTCAGCTAAAGTTTAAGACCCGCTATGCGGCGGGTTGTCGTAACTGGAATTGGCCTCGTAACCCCTTTGGGGTGCGGGGCCAAAACCGTTTGGGAGAAGCTGTTATCGGGCGCATCTGGCGCAAACACGATCACAGATTTCGAAACAGACGATCTGGCCTGTAAAATTGCGGCCAATGTCCCGCGCGTCGATGGACGCGGCGGCGGCGCAGAGGGCATGGCGGGGGTGTTTGATCCCGAAACCGTCATGACCAAGCGCGAACGCAAACGCGTTGATGACTTTATTCTTTATTCTATCGCAGCGGCCGACGAGGCCATTGCCGATGCAGGCTGGGGCCCGACTGAGGCCCAGGTGGACGCGCGTGAACGCACAGGCGTGTTGTTTGGCTCGGGTATTGGCGGCTTGCAAACCACTTATGAGGCGTCATTGACGCTGGCGGAAAAAGGCCCGCGCAGATTATCGCCCTTCGTTATTCCGTCCATGCTGATCAATCTCGCCAGTGGCCAGATTTCGATGCGCCATGGATTTAAAGGCCCCAACCACAGCGTTGTAACGGCTTGCGCGACGGGCGCCCATGCCATTGGTGATGCGGCCCGATTAATACAGCGCGGCGACGCAGATGTTATGATCGCGGGCGGCGGAGAGGCCGCGATTTGCCGTCTTGGCATTGCGGGCTTTATTGCCTGCCGCGCCATGACGACTGGCTATAATGATACGCCCGAGAAAGCGTCCCGACCCTATGATGAAGGCCGCGACGGCTTTTTGATGGGCGAAGGCGCAGGCGCTGTTGTCCTAGAAGACTACGAGCACGCTAAAGCCCGCGGCGCGACGATTTATGGCGAATATCTCGGCTATGGTCTCTCCGGTGATGCTTATCACATCACCAGCCCGTCGCCGGATGGCGATGGCGGCTACCGCGCGATGAAAGCCGCGCTAAAAGACGCCAAGATTAGCGAGACTGATATTGGCTATGTCAACGCTCATGGCACATCGACGCCAGTTGGGGATGAGATCGAAGTGCGCGCCGTTGAGCGCCTCTTTGGGGATCACGCCAAAAACGCGACCATGTCATCGACCAAGTCTTCTATTGGGCATTTACTCGGCGCTGCCGGCGCGGTTGAGTCTATATTCTCGCTCCTTGCCTTGCGTGATCAAATGGCGCCGCCGACACTTAATCTGGACAATCCGTCTGTCGATACGAAGATGAACCTCGCGCCGAATAAACCCGTGCCGTTCAAGGGCGACGCCGTGCTGTCCAACAGTTTTGGATTTGGCGGAACCAATGCAGCTTTGATTTTTGGTAAAGTTTAGATTTTAAAGTGAAGCGCAAAGCCGAGACACCGAAAGCCAAAATTCCAAAACGCAGTAAACTCGCGCTGGCCCTCGTTGCAATTGGCGGATTAATCACCCTTGCCGTTGGCGT
>CALLBH010000006.1 GCA_938001945.1 uncultured Robiginitomaculum sp. | reverse complement strand
ATATGTGGACATATCGACCCTTTCAACTTGCGCCACTATACGGGGGCGCGGCGCTGGTGTAACCCCGCATCATGACCACTGAACCGAAATTATCTCTCATTGTTGCCAAGTCCCGAAATGGCGTGATCGGCGTTGATGGCGATTTGCCGTGGCGCTTGCGCGGTGACCTGCAAATGTTCAAACGCGTAACGATGGGGAAGCCTGTCATTATGGGACGTAAGACATGGGAGAGCTTGCCCTTTCCTCTGCCCGGTCGTCCAAATGTGGTGATTACGCGCGATAAATCATATGCGGCGAAGAAGGCTGAAGTGCTGACATCTGTGCCGGATGCGATTGGACGCGGGTTTGAGCTGGCGGGGCAGTGCGGCGTCGACGAAATCATGCTCATTGGCGGGGCGCAGCTTTATGCGGCGCTGCTGAGATATTGCAGTCGCATGTATATTACGGAGGTCGACGTAATGATAAATGGCGACGCGCATTTTCCCGCCATAGACGAGTCGCAATGGCGCATTTCGCGCGAAACCGATTGGCAGCAAGGTGAGGGCGATGATCACCGCTATCGTTTCCTGCAATATGAGCGCAATACACCTTGATTAAGCAGGCAAGCGCCGCCACATATAGACAAAGATTTATTGGAGAATATGACAATATGACCGGAAAGATCGAAGGCGATTTTAATAACGGCTCCCCATGGGGAAGCGGCAACGGCGGAAATGGTAATGGCGGCGGCGGTAAAAAACCGGGCAGTCCGTGGGGCGGCGGAAATAAACCGCAACGCCCGGCGCGTCCGCGCCAAGGCACAAGCGCTCAGGATATTGAGAAAGCGGTCGAAAATATCAAAAACAGATTTGGCGGTGGTAAGGGCGGTGGAAACCAACCTGGCGGCGCGCAGACTGGCAAAGGTATTCCGCTTCCGGTTGTTCTGCTTGTTGGTTTCATTGCCTATCTCGCTTTCACGTCCGTCTTTACCGTCGACCAACAAGAAGAAGCCGTCGTGCTGCGTTTTGGTGAATATAAGCGCACAGTTGCTCCGGGTTTGAATTTCAAGCTTCCAAGCCCGATTGAAACGAAAATGATCCGTAAAACCCGCGAAGTTCAAAAGATCGATAGCGACAAAGGTGATTCATCATTGATGCTGACGGGCGACGAGAACATCATCGATATTGAATATACGGTTTTGTGGCGGATTAATAATTTAGAGAACTTCCTTTTTGAAGTTGATGATCCTCGAAACGCTGTTGCTGCCGTGTCCCAATCGGCCATGCGTGAGATTGTCGGTAAAAGTGAATTGCAGAAAATCTACACGACAGATCGTTTGAAAGTCTCCACGGCGACACGCGATCTGATGCAAGCGACGCTAGATGAATACGGCGCGGGCGTGGAAATCGTTGAAGTGCAGCTCCAAAAAGCAGATCCACCTTCACAAGGCGGCGTTGTCGACGCATTCCGCGATGTTGTTAACGCGGATCAAGACGCAGAGACACTGGTTAACCAAGCCACCGCAATTCAAAACGATATCGTTCCAAAAGCGCGTGGTGAAGCCGCTCAGATTTTACAGGACGCCGAAGCTTATGCCGGTAAGGTTGTTGCCGAAGCCGAAGGTAAAGCGCAGCGCTTTGTGCTTGTTTATGACGAATATAAAGCCGCCCCGCGCGTGACGCGCGAGCGCCTTTATTTGGAAACGCTCGAGGAACTCTACCAAAATGGTCAAGTCGTTGTCCTCGATAGCGACAGCGGAAGCGGTGTTGTGCCGTTCCTCCCGTTAAATGAATTTACGCGTCCAAAGGGGCAATAAAATGAATAGTGTTAAAGGTATTATCGCTGGCGCAGTTCTTGTTATTGGCGCGCTCATTCTCATTTCATCAATGTACACGGTGAAGCAGTGGGAGCAGGTTCTTGTTCTTCGCTTTAACGCGGCGCATCACGTTGAAAACGCATGGGGCGAAGAGCCGGATGCAGGTCTGAAATATCGTGTTCCGGTTTTGGATAAAGTTGTACGTTTAGATCGCCGTAATCTGGAAATTGATCTGAAACCCGTTGAGCTTCTGGCTTCTGACGAGGAACGCTTGGTTGTTGACGCTTTTGTGCGGTACCGCATCGTGAACCCTGTTCAGTTTTACGAGGCCGTTCGTGATGAACGCGGCGCAGCGCTAAAGCTGCAGTCTATTATGGACTCCACCCTTCGTGATACGCTCGGTAGCGTAGATACGCCCCAAATTATCTCTGGTCGCCGCGCTGAATTGATGGAAGAAATTCAGGTCACTGTAAATGCCTTCGCCAAAGCGCAGCGCCTTGGCATTGAAATTATTGATGTGCGTATTGTTCGCGCTGATCTGCCGCAAGAAAACGCCGAACGTGTTTTCGCGCGTATGGTGACAAAGCGTAAAGAAGAAGCTTCGCGTAAACGCGCCGAGGGTGCAGAACGCGCGCAGGAAATCAAAGCGACTGCCGAGAAGACGGCAACACTCACAAAGGCGGAAGCGCAGCGCGAGGCTGAAATTCTTCGCGGTCAAGCGGATGCCAAGGTGACGGCGATTCTTGCGGATGCCTATAACCGTGATCCGGAATTTTATAAATTCTACCGGTCCATGGAAGCCTATAAGAAATCTATGAAAGAGGGCACGACTTACGTTATCTCTCCGGATAGTGACTTCTTGTCTTACATGAACAATCAAGGCGGCGCTCGTCGCTAGCGACTGTGGTGAGGTCATAATTTTGCCTCACGAAAAATTAAGTTGCGTTCAGCGGGCCTTTGGGCAGGCTGAACGCATATATGTTTAAGGATGATCAGATGAAATTATTGCGCGCTGCTCTTTTAGGGACTGCTCTCACATTTTCGGCCGTGGCAGCGCTTGCGCCTGCCGCGAGCGCGCAGATTGACCGGCCCGTAAGCTTTGTCGATCTTGCTGAGCAATTGTCGCCAGCCGTGGTCAATATTTCAACATCTCAAAATATCGAAGCCAATGTGGAAATGCCTGAATTTCCTGATGGGTCCCCGCTCGAGCGCTTCAATGATTTCTTTGGTAACGGCGAAGGCCGTATCGCATCCTCGCTCGGCTCTGGCTTTGTCGTGGATGCGGACGGAACAATTCTGACGAATAATCATGTTATCGAAGACGCTGACGTTATCGAAGTCACCTTTCCCGACGGCGAAACATTTACGGCGAAATTGATTGGCCGTGACCCCAAGACCGATGTTGCGGTTCTTAAAATAGAAGCGGGCCGCGATCTTCCCTATGTCGAAATGGCCGATAGTGACGACGTAAAAGTCGGCGAATGGGTAATGGCGATTGGGAACCCCTTTGGCTATGCGGGCACCGTCACAGTCGGCATTGTTTCGGCGCGTAACCGCAATATTGGGAATAATGCCTTTGATGATTTTATTCAAAGCGATGTGGCGATTAATAAAGGTAACTCTGGCGGGCCGCTCTTTAATATGGACGGTAAAGTCGTTGGTATGAACACGGCCATTATTTCGCCAACAGGGGGCTCTGTTGGCCTGTCATTCACGACGCCGTCAAATATTGTCTCACAAGTCGCCGGGCAGCTCGAAAAATTTGGCGAAACGCGCCGAGGCTATCTGGGCATAAATGTTCAGGCCGTGACAAAAGATATTGCCGAGTCCTACAAGCTGGATGATGTCAAAGGCGCGCTCATTAAGCGGGTCGATAAAGATGGTCCTGCGGGCGAGGCCGGCCTCAAAGTTGGCGATATTATTCTATCCTATGATGGAGAGACGCTTGATAAGTCCTCTGATATTTTCCTCAAAGTTGCAGATACGAAAATCGATAGCACCGTCAAAGTACGTTATGTGCGCAAGGGCAAAAAGGCCGCGACAGCGGATGTAAAAATTACGCTCCTTGAAGAAGAAAAGCCGTCCCTGCCAGACGGCGAAGTTCAGTCGGGCAAAGTTGTCGCTATGGGCGTTGCAGCTGAGGCTTTAACGCCTGCATTGCGCCGTAAATACCGAATCCCCGGTAACGTTAATGGCGTGCTGATTACGCGAATTAAAAGCAGCTCCGGCGCATCGGGTAAATTGCGTGTGGGCGATGTTGTCTCGCAGGTTGAATATGAAGATGTAGACGGCGTTGAAGACTTCAAATCCAAAGTCGAAGCGGCCTCCGAAGCGGGCTTGCCGATAATGGTTCTTGTTAACCGCGGCGGCTATCCGGTGATCTATTCTATTCGCGGCAGTAGCTAAGCTAAAGGCCGAGATGATAAAAGCGGTTAAACTCTGATACGGGGTAATCGCCAAAGGCTT
>CALLBH010000005.1 GCA_938001945.1 uncultured Robiginitomaculum sp. | reverse complement strand
ATAGTGGCCAAAGCTGCGTGATTTAACAAGAGCGAAGCATGGACAGAGCGTTAAATTATTTGTGAGACGCAGCCAAAATTAAGAGGAGCTTAATCATATTTACGGCATTACACATTCATGACTTTTGCACGCAAAATTGTGGGACTTGCGGCTGTTTTAGCTGTCGGCGTGACAGCGCCACAGCTCAGCGCGCAAACAACGCCCGCAATCTCGCCCTCGCAAGCTATTTCGCCGCCTACGCAGCGCACCGTCAAACTCAATACGCAGCCTAATTTCACGGGCCTCCCGATTCCGCGTTACGTCTCGCTGCGCCATAATCGTAGCTTTGGTCGTAGCGGCCCGACGCGCGGCCATGGCGTGCGCTGGGTGTATGAGCGCAAAGGCTTGCCAGTGATTATCGTGGCCGAGACAGAAATGTTTCGCAAAGTGCGGGATCAAAATGGCGATGAGAGCTGGATGCATAAAAGTCAGCTCGCCGGGCGGCGCTCGGCCATTGCCCTTCAAGATGTGAGTATTTTTTCCAAGCCGCGTGAGAATGCTAAAGTCCGCGCCATGGCCGCCAAGGACACGATATTATACATTGACGAGTGCGATACGATTGGGTGGTGCAAAGTCGAAGCCAAGACAGGTCACAAGGGCTTTGTAAGATCCAAAACGCTTTGGGGCGTTAAACCTCTCAATTAAGCGATGCCTTAGGACTTGCGCGCACGGCCTCTTGGCGTCAAAAGCCCGCTATGAATTTTGATACACTCGATTTCGCCTCGCGCCTCATTCGCTGCGCCTCCGTAACCCCGATTGATGCGGGCGCGATGGATGTCTTGCAAAGCCAATTAGAGAGCCTTGGATTCACCTGCACGCGCTACCCCTTTGGGGAAGGCGAAGACCGCGTTGATAATCTCTATGCGCGGCTGGGAAGCGCTGCGCCGAATTTCTGTTTCGCGGGCCATACAGATGTTGTCCCCGAAGGCGATGGCAGTGCCTGGAGCGCGCCCGCCTTTGCCGGAGAGATCAAAGACGGCGCCCTGTGGGGGCGCGGGGCCGCCGACATGAAGGGCGCAATCGCCGCCATGGTCGGAGCTATTGCTGATTTACGCGCAAGTGATTGGATGCCATCGGGATCGGTCAGTTTTCTGATTACAGGCGACGAAGAGGGCCCCGCCATTAACGGCACTGAAAAGCTATTGATTGCCATTACAGAGGCCGGCGAAGTGATCGACCACTGTTTGGTTGGTGAACCGACAAACCCAACTGAGCTGGGCCAGCAAGTTAAAAATGGCCGGCGCGGATCGCTAAACGCGAAAATCGCTGTCGTTGGAACCGAAGGCCATGTTGCCTATCCACATCTGGCGAGTAACCCCATGCCGCCTCTCATGGAGCTACTGGCGCGAATGACGGCGCGGGTGCTCGATGAAGGCAATGAATTCTTTCAGCCCTCCAACCTCGAAGTCACGACAATTGACGTGGGCAATACGGCTCATAATGTCATTCCGAATACGGCGCGTGCGCAGTTTAATATTCGATTCAATACAGAGCATCGCGGCGATGACCTTATAGCGTGGATACGCAAAGAAGTCGCGGCGGTTGAAGAGATGTTTGATTGTAAAATCGACGCGAATTTACGCGTTACGGGCGAGGCGTTTTTAACGCCGCCATCAAGCTTTACCGAAATCCTGCAAAACGCCACAGAAACGGTTATTGGCAAACGTCCCGCGCTGTCGACTGCAGGCGGGACATCGGATGCGCGCTATATCACCCACTATGCCCCCGTTGCAGAATTTGGCCTGATTGGCGCGACGATGCACAAAGTTGATGAGCATGTGGCGGTGTCTGACATCACAACATTACAGGCGATATATTCTGAAATTCTGACACGTTACTTTAAATCGTGACAGGTCCCCAAAACTTATTTCGCGGCATGATCTTAGCCCTGCGCGGCGACGCAGATTGGCGGCGTCATTTCAATTTGCGCCGTGACGGTTTGCAATGGGGCCTCGCGGCGATGATTGCGATGATCCCGCTTTACGGCATTATGATTTATGCCGCGCAGGTCAATAATGATGCGTCCTCGCAAATCAATCCCGCGCTCGGCCTTATATTCATCGCGATTTATATTTTTTCATTCGCGCTCTTTGCTTATGGCACGGCATTTTTTCTCAATCAGACAGATGACTTTCGCCCGTGGTTAATCGTACGCAGTTTTATCGCTGTATCGCTTGCCGCGATTATGGCGCTCTTATTCGTATTATTCTTGATCGGGATATTGCCGTTTTTCATTGGGTATTGGGCCGCGCTTGTGATGTTCATCGCGCTATTGCTGATTGATATTCGCCTCGCGCAAACCGTGCTGGGTCAGCAATGGATGAGCTCTGTGTTTATTGGGATTGGCGTGCATATTACGGCGCTACTTTTGCTGCTCGGCGCGCTGGCAAGCGTCGCCTATTAAGCGTCGTAACTGACCTTCACCAAATATAGCCCATCGGGCGGAGCCACGGGGCCGCAGGCTGTGCGGTTTTTCGCGGCCAATGCCTTGGCCACTTGGCGCGGCTGCCATTTCCCGCGTCCCACTTCATTGAGCGTTCCGACAATAGAGCGCACTTGCTTATGCAGGAAACTACGTGCCTTGACCGTGATATGAACTTCGCTCGCGGCGCGCAGAACTGTAATCTGATCGAGCGTTTTTATGGGGCTTTTGGCTTGGCATTGCCCGTCGCGAAAGCTGGTAAAATCATGCTCCCCAACCAAGGCTTGCGCGGCCTCATGCATTAATTCTGTATCGATTTTATACGGCACGCGCCAAACCCGTCCGGCCTCAAGCGCCAGATGCGGGCGGCGCGGACAAATACGATAAAGATATTCGCGGTTGGTCGCGTCAAAGCGCGCGTGAAATTCCTCCCCGCATTCGCGGGCGTCCAGTATCGCAATCGGATGATCGCCCAGATGATAATTTAGCGCGTCGCGCAATTTATCCGCGCGCATCTCTTTGGGGAAATCAATATGGGCGATTTGCGCTAGCGCGTGAACACCCGCATCCGTGCGTCCCGATCCATAAACATCAACAGCCTCACCCGCGATTTTTTTAGCCGCCACTTCAATCGCGCCCTGAATAGTCTCAAGTCCCTCTTGCCGCTGCCATCCAAAATAGCTGCCGCCATCATATTCAATTGTCAAAGCGTAGCGCGGCATTAGGTAATGTTGAGCTTATCAAGCGCTATGGCTAATTCTTCATGCATCTGCCATTCGCTTTGTCCGCTTTCATATGACGCAATGGCTTGTGTCCAATACTTATCATCACCGTCTCGAAGATCTAATTCAAGATACTCAGCTAACCTTCTGCCCAGGTAACCATAGTGAATATTTGCAGGTCCAGCACCCTCCCAACCTGCTGCCTTTGAGATTTGTGGCGCAGTTAGTTTTCGGTTGGGCGCATTTCTGTGAGCCTTTAACATGGCGTGCTCATGAGGAGCGAGTTTCAAAAATTGCAATGCGTTGAAATATTCTTCAGAGGTTCCAATGTGGGTCTCTGGTCTGTTATCAAATTGTGTTCGATAATTTGTATCAATCCATTCTTTCGCGGCCAGAATAACTTCCTCAATTGTATCGCCATCGATGCGATGAACTTCAGGGTGAATCATTGCCGCAGACCCTTTGGCCATGTCCATGGCTTTTATTGTTCTTTTTCTATACTCAATAATTGTAGGTTTCATATCTATCTTCTCTCAACTTAAAACCGTTCCAATTGTAACATCATGACCGCGCAAAAAGTCTTCGGCGCTCATTGCGCTTTTTCCGGCAGGTTGAACTGAGACAAGTCTCAGCGCGCCTTCACCGCAAGCAATGGTCAAATCATCACTGATAATTTCGCCGGGCTTTCCTGACCCTGCCGCAATAACCGCGCGGTGCAGTTTAATACGTTTTCCCGCCATTTCGCACCACGCGCCGGGGGAGGGGGACAGGCCGCGAATATGGCAGTCCAGATCGGCGGCAGATTTGTTCCAGTCGATGCGGGCTTCGGCTTTGTCGATTTTATGGGCGTAGGTCGGCTCGCCCTCTTGGGGCGTGGCTTCCAGCCCGCCGCGCGTCAGCGCCGCAAGGACGGGCGGCCATAATTGCGCGCCGACTTGGGATAGGCTCTGGGTCAGGCTCCCTGCCGTATCCGTGTCTTTAATATTGGCCGTCGCGCTCATGACGATATCGCCCGTATCCAGTCCCGCCGCCATTTGCATAATCTGCGCAGCGGTTGTTGTGTCGCCCGCCATAATCGCGCGCTGCACGGGCGCGGCGCCGCGCCATCTTGGCAGGGCGCTCGCATGTAAATTCAGGCATCCGTCACGCGGCGCGGCGAGGGCGCGTTTCGGCAAGATTTGTCCATAGGCTACAACGCAGGCCACATCCGCCTCCAGCGCTTCTAGTCCGTCAATGACTTTGGACTTACGAAAGCTCTCGGGCGTGCGCACAAGCAGACCCATCAAGTCGGCAAATTGATGCACAGGGGATTTCGTCAGTTTTTGCCCGCGCCCCGATTTGCGCGGCGGCTGGGTGTAGACGCAGACAACTTCGTGACCACTGGACAGAATTTCGGATAGGGACGGCACCGCAAATTCCGGCGTGCCCATAAAGACGACTTTCAGGCTCATATTTGAAAACCTCAAAAATTTAGACCCTGCTCAAAAGAACAGGGTCTTGGATTATATCCAGTTTGCTCCAAAGGAGCTGAGGTCGAAACCTCTGGGTCAAAGCCCTTGGTGAATTATATATATGAAAATTTGTCCCAAAAGTCAAGGTTTTTCCATAGGTGTGAAGGGCAGTCTTAAGCAGCATGCTGTCTTGATGTCATCGAATAAGTCATCGGTAATGCGCATTTTTTGACGTGGGCGACTTAGCCTTGAATGCGCAACAGAGTAAATATGACTGCATATGGCAAACGAATCTTTGTTCGTGGGAATAAATTTCTTTGGAATGGGAACGATAGTCGCATCAGGCAGATTTTGTTTAGCCGATGTCAATGGAACAACAAGATGTGGATATTTAGGTTCGTTTTTAAATGATAAAATGACGACGGGATGCCGCCCGATGAATTCTGGCGGCTGTGATGGCGGTGCGGGTTCAAAACTACACCAAACAACCTCGCGCGTGAAAAAGCTAAAGGTTGCCGACATAAACCTAAGCTGACGCGTTCATTTTATTGACTTTACGCACTTTGCGTAGCGCTTGATCGCGTTTCATGCGCGAGAGGTAATCGATGAAGAGTATGCCTTTAAGGTGATCCATTTCATGCTGGATACAGACCGCATATAAGCCTTCGGCCCATTCGGTCACGCGCTCGCCATTATAATCCAGATAGGTGATTTTTACCTTTTCGGGGCGGTCAATAACGTTGAAATATTCCGGTACAGACAGACAGCCTTCTTCGTAAGGCTTTTTCTCTTCTACGGATTCGAGAATTTCCGGATTGACGAAATAGCGCGGAGCCGCAGGGGCACCCGCCTCGGATATATCCATGACGATAATATTTTTCGCAATGCCGACCTGTATCGCGGCAAGGCCAATGCCGGGCGCGTCATACATCGTCTCAAGCATGTCATCCATCAACTTGCGCGTCTCATCAGTCACCGCCTCGACGGGTTCTGACACCATTTTTAGCCGCGGATCGGGCGTTGTTAATATTGGTAAAATAGCCATAGCGCGCATGTAAGCGTGATAGGCGCGCGGGTCAAGATTAGCCGCGCGGCTTTAGGCTGTGATTAATTCAGCATGGCGCGTGTTTGACGGGGAAAGCAGCTCTGTGATTTGGCTTGAGATTTCGCGTGGATGTTTCAGCGTTTCGGGATCTTCGCCGGGCATGGCTTTGCCGCGCATGGCCGTTCGCGTGCGTTTCGGGTCATATAGATTGATATTGAGCGGGCTATCTTCGACCTCATCAGCATAGGCTAAAACGAGCGCTTCCATGCCGGCTTTACTGGCGGCATATGCCCCCCAATAGGCTTTATGGCTGCGGGCCACGCTACTGGTGACAAAGAGCGCGCGACCACAGTCGGAAGCGCGCAGGAGCGGGTCAAGCGCGCGAATAAGGCGGGCATTAGCCGTTAGATTAACGGCCAGCGCTTCGTCCCATTTTTTCGGATCAATATGCGGCGTTGGCGTAATTTCGCCCAACACGCCTGCATTGGCGAGCAGGCCGTCCAGCTTGCCCCAGCGTTCATAGATAATTCCGCCAAGTTGATCGAGACCATCAGGCTGTTTTAAATCCATCGGAACAAGCGTGGCTTCGCCGCCTGCGGCTTTAATCGCGTCATCAAGCTCTTCGAGCGCGCCGGATGTACGGGCGAGCGCAATAACGTGGCTTCCTGCTTTGGCGAGCGCAAGGGCCGCAAAATATCCAATACCGCGCGAGGCCCCGGTGACGAGCGTGACGCGACCTTTTAAAGGCTGATCTGTCATGGCTTTGTAATTCTTTTCTAAGCGACTTCGACGAGGAAGGAGAGCTGCTTGGCGGACTTACCAGATTTCTGGCGTTCCACATCCAGTAGCGGTGTGGGGTAATGTCCTGTGAAACAGTGATCGGTATATTGCGGCGCGCTATCGGAACGATATTCTTCGCCCATCGCCCAATACAGACCTTCGATGGATAGGAAGCCCAGACTATCGACTTCGAGCATTTGGCGCATGGCTTCCAGGCTGTAATTGGCCGCGATCAGTTTTTCCGTTGTCGGCATATCGATGCCGTAATGATCGGGGAATTTTATGGGCGGGGACGCGCTGCGGAAATGGACTTCTTTTGCGCCGGCCGCTTTGATCATGCGAACAATTTTTGTCGAGGTTGTGCCGCGTACGATTGAGTCGTCGACCAACAGAACACGCTTGCCTTCGATCATGGCGCGGTTCGCGCTGTGTTTGAGGCGCACACCCATATCGCGAATTTGCTGTGTGGGGGCGATGAATGTGCGTCCGACATAATGATTACGAATAATCCCGAGTTCAAACGGGACGCCCGTTTCTTGCGCAAAGCCAAGCGCGGCAGGTACGCCGCTATCGGGAACAGGTATGATGACATCGACATCGGCAGGTGTTTCTTGGGCGAGACGCTGGCCCATGCGCTTGCGTACATCATAGACGCTTTTCCCGCCGACAATGGAATCGGGACGCGCAAAATAGACAAATTCAAACACGCAAGGCCGCGGCTCCACTTCGGGATAGGCGCGGAAAGAGCGTATGCCGTCGGCGTTAATGACGACGACTTCGCCGGGATCAACTTCACGGATAAATTCGGCGCTGATCATATCCAGCGCGCATGTCTCTGACGCGAGCAGATAGCTCTCGCCTAATCGCCCAATCAGTAGCGGACGAATGCCGAGGCGATCACGCGCGCCAATCAAGCTGTTTTGGGTCAAGCCGACAAAGGCAAAGCCGCCGTCAATTTGGCGCAGCGCGTCAATGAAGCGATCAATAAATTTTCCGCCTTTGGCTCTCGCCGTGAGATGAATGACAACTTCGGTATCCGATGTGGACTGGAAGATCGCGCCATCTTCGACCAACTGTTCGCGGATCGTAAAGGCGTTGGTGATGTGACCATTATGGGCCAGCGCAAAGCCGCCCGTATGAAGTTCGGAATAGAGAGGCTGCACATTACGCAGAATGGTTTCGCCCGCCGTAGAGTAGCGCACATGACCAATGGCAGCATGACCCGGGAGACGCTCTGAGGGGTCATCGCCTGTGAAATTATCACCGACTAAACCCAAGTGACGTTCAGCGTGGAATCTCTCGCCGTCTATGGCGGAGATACCACAGGCTTCTTGTCCGCGGTGCTGTAGGGCGTGAAGGCCAAGCGCGGTGAGGGAGGCGGCATTATCAACACCGAAAATCCCGAACACGCCGCATTCTTCGCGAATCTTATCATCCATGGGGTCGAAAAAATCGACGGGGTTTTCGCTAGGGGCAGTGGGGAGGTGTTGGCGCATCGCTCAATTTTCCTGCTGGTGGTGTCGCTCTGGAGTGTCGTCGTTATTTAAAGGTTGGTTTGAATCGCTTTCGGGGGCAGCTTCGCGGCCTTGCTCAACGATGTCTTCAGCGCGCTCCCTAAGCTCTTCATGTCGATTGGCAAAACTAAGCATAACATCCGTAATGGGTTTAAGAACGGGATAAAATGTTGAGTTTTCAATCCAGCCCGGCGTCGTATTTTGACGGCTTGCCATAGTCATAAGTATGACGAAGAGCGCTGAAATCAAGAGGCCCCGAAAAATGCCAAAGCCAAATCCGAAGAGACGATCAATAAATCCGGGCTCTTGCCCTTGGAGTTTTTTAACGCCGCCGCGCAAGATGAAAGCCACGAGCATATAGGCGAAGGCAAAGCTGCCTAGCGCTAAAGCACTATTGGCGAGCCAAAGCGGCTGAATTAAATCATGAGCCGCGTTTTGGAATAAACCGAATAGAAAAAGCGATGCGATCAGACCAGCAACAAGGGCTGCAATTGAGATAAGTTCGCGCGCGAAGCCGCGTCCGAGCGACATAAAGCCGGATATGGCCAGCAGCAGCAAGACAACAATGTCAAAGCCGCCAAAATCCCAAGGTCCAATACTCATATAGAGTTGCCTGTTTCCGTTTCACCGCTATAGCGAGATGAGGATCGAGGCGAAGGCGCGTGAATTAACCGCTCTGCGCCGCGAAATTCTTCCCGCGTTCTGCGAGGCTCTCTACACGGTCTACAAGCTCTGGCAAAGTCTTGATTGCAATTAACGGCAGGGCCTCACTGCTTTTTGATGTCTTGCTTTTCATGGGCGGCGGCGCGATGGCGCGGCCAAAACCCAATTTGGCGGCTTCTTTCATCCGCGCATCGGCGCGTCCAACAGGGCGAACATCACCTGACAGGCTAATCTCGCCAAAGACAACCGCGTCGCTGGGCAAAGCCACATCATAATAAGAAGATAGGATCGCCGCAGCGACGGGCAGGTCGGCGGCAGGTTCATTGATCTTAAGGCCACCTGCCACATTCAGGTAAATATCCTTGCCCGCAAAACTAATCCCGCCGCGCGACTCGATCACGGCGAGCACCATGGCGAGGCGTCCTGTATCCCAGCCAACAACGGCGCGGCGCGGCGTACCAAAGGCCGACGGCGCGACGAGCGCTTGAATTTCGGTCAACACAGGGCGCGAGCCTTCGATACCTGCAAAGACCGCTGCGCCGGAGGCTGCGCCTTCGCGGCCATCTAAAAATAATGCCGACGGATTAAGCACTTCGGCGAGGCCTTGCTCGCCCATTTCAAAGACGCCAATTTCGTCAGTGGGGCCAAAGCGGTTTTTGTGCGCGCGTAAAATGCGGAATTGATGGCTTCTCTCACCTTCAAAGTAGAGCACGGCATCGACCATA
>CALLBH010000004.1 GCA_938001945.1 uncultured Robiginitomaculum sp. | reverse complement strand
GAGCCAGTTCAGGCGCAATCCTCTAAAGTTTAAAGCTTACTTCGCCAGAATATCATCAATGCGGCGCTGGGCGATGGGGTGGTAACCTGCTTTGGCCTTAGCAAAGATGCGGCCGGCCATATCGGCCTGTCCATTATCTTTGAGCGCGCCATAGAGGCGGTAGATAAATTTTCCGCGCCCAACACTCATGAGAAATTCTTCAAGCGCTGGCATAGCGGGCGCGTAGCCATTTTTAATGGCTTGCATATACCACGCAAAAGCTGTTTCGGCATTCTGGGTCCCTGTAAGATTATACGTCTCGTCCAGCTCTGTCATCTGAGCGGGCGTTAATGCGGGCAGGCCGTTCAAAAATTGTAACCACTCATGCGTTGACCAGTCCGTTGAGGGAAGTTCTGCGGCGGTTATGTCTCCGCTAACCCAGAGCGCCGAGGCCGCAGCGACTTTATCAAAAGCATCCGATTGCGGATTACGGGCCGTTGCAGGCAGGCCTTGGCCATAAACCCATTCTCTAATTTCTGCGTCTGTCACCGCGTCGGGGAAATCTACGCGGATATTGGCGTCCATAAATGCAAGGAAGTCTTCGGTTGTTACGCTCTGAAAGGCATAAGCGTTGAAATATGATTTGAGGAACGGATCAAAAGCCTCGCGCCCAAAACGGTCCTCCAGGAAAAATAGGAAATTCGCGCCCTTAATATAAGAGACCAGCGTAAAGGCATCATCCGGATGCGCCATATCATCGGGCAATTTAAGCTGCGTCAGTTCCGGCCGCTTTGCCTCAGAAATAGCGCGTTTTAAGCCCTCCATATCCAGCGACTGCTCCATCACGGCGCGGCCCTCGCCATAGAGGTCTTCCATGACGCGGTTCTCAACGTAACTGGTGAAGCCTTCATTGAGCCACGCATCGCGCCAATTCGAATTTGTCACAAGATTGCCGGACCAGCTATGCGCCAATTCATGAGCTACAACATTGGTGAGCGATTTATCTCCCGCAATCAGGGTCGGCGTCATGAAGGATAGGCGCGGATTTTCCATCCCGCCAAAGGGAAAACTTGGCGGCAAAACCAGCAAATCATAGCGGCCCCACCGATAAGGCCCGTAAAGCTCTGTATTGGCCACTTCCATTTCAGGCGTCTGCGCAAATTCTTCGGCGGACGCTTCAAGGATATAGTCCTCGGCATAGACGCCGATTGTATCATTGATGGCTTTAAATTTAATATCGCCAACTGCAATCGCGATGAGATAGCTCGGGATGGGCTGCGGCATGGAGAATGTCCAATTGCCGTCTGCGTCTTGACCATCTTGGGACGCGCTCATCAGCGGAAGTAAGCCTTCAGGAACACGCAATGACGCCTCATAAGTCATGCGCACAGCGGGCGTGTCTTGGACAGGCAACATTGTGCGCGCATAGAGCGCTTGGGCTTGGGAAAACAGGTATGGCTTTTTCTTGCCGGCTGTTTGCTCAGGGGAAAGCCATTGGAGGCCTTCCGCCTTGGGGCTGGTTTCATAAGTGATTTTCACCTGCGTCGCCTCAGCGCCAACAGTGATATTCATCGCGGAGCCAAGAACTGTGTCGGCTTCGCCCATGGCGTAGGTCGCCGGCGTCCAGCCCTGATCTGTCTTAAGCTCAACGGCTTTGATTGTCAGGTCTTTAGTGTCCAGCGTGAGTGTCTGCACGTCAGGTTTAAGGCGCTCAAACCGTATTGTAACCGCGCCGTCGAGGACTTTGCGGTCAAAATCAACGGTCAAATCAAGAGCAGCGTGTTTGACGACGATGTCTTGGTAATTGGCATAGGTAAATTGGTCAGCGGTGAAAAAGCGCTCGGTCGGGATGACCGCCGTTGCCACGCTTGCTTCTGCTCCGCTCGCCTGTGTTGGCGATGTCTTTGAGCTTTGCGGAGAACATGCCGCAAGCGTAAGGGTTGTCGCGGTTAAAAGCGTGAAAGTTGCGAGGCGAAAATTCGTCATAATGAGCTCCATAATTTACAGAGAGCCTAATGACTTTCCCCGCCTCCGACTAGCCTTATGTACGCCCTAGCTGTAGGCAACGCCTAAGGCGGAAAACCTGCGGCGACGGCGACGTTTGCGCGATGGCTTGGGCACTTGGCTTGAGACCAGCTTACGAAGTTTGGAATTAAGTTTTGCAGTCTTTGAAATTTGAAGTGTCATATCTAATCTCCTGTGTTGATGATGCTGAGATAGGACATAAATATTCATAGATAAAATATATTGATATTATTGCAAACATAGTTATTATCTATATCATGAAACCAACACTCAGACAGCTTCAATACCTTGTCGCCATAGCGGACACGCAAAGCTTCAGTAAGGCCGCGCAGATATGCGCCGTCAGCCAGCCGAGCCTCTCACAGCAAGTCAAAGATATGGAATATCATATTGGCGCGACCTTGATAGAGCGCCGCCGAAATGGCGCGGCTCTAACGCCAATTGGTCAAGAGATCATTATTCGCGCGCGCGCCATATTGCGAGATGTCGAGGATATGAAAGCTCTTGCGCGTGACGCTGGGGATGATTTGACGGGAATAGTGCGTATCGGAACGCTTCCCTCTATTGGGCCATATTTATTGCCTCTGGCCACGCGTCAGCTTCATGCCGCCTATCCTCAACTTCGTCTGCAGATTTATGAGGAACGCGGGACGGACCTTCACGCTGGCCTCGTTGATGGAACGCGCGATGTCATTCTGGCGATGCCTGAAAATCATCCGGCGATGGTCAGCCTGAATCTCTTTCACGAATATATATATGTCTGCGTCGCGCCGGATGACGCCTTGGCGGCGTCGGACAAAGATATTGAGCTAACGGAACTGGCGGGGCGAACATTACTGTCTCTGGGGTCAAATCATAGCTTTGGCCGAATCGTTCACGATCTTGCGCAGGTCGCAGGGGCAGAGATCAGCAAAAGTTACGTCGGCACAAGTCTGGACGCCATTCGGCAGATGTCGGCGATGGGGGATGTTGTGGCTATTCTTCCCAGCTTATATTGCCTCTCCGAAGCTGCCTCAGACCCCGGCCTGCATGTGCGCAAGTTAAATCATAAAATGGCAGAGCGCGACATTGGCTTGATCTGGCGACCCAGCTCTCCGCTCGCGCGTAAATTTGAGAAAATGGGCGAAACATTCGCGGATGCGGCGCAGACATTGCTCGGGCAAGCGACGTAGAGGTTTTATGTGAAAGGGCGCTAAAATCCCCGATTATTCATCTGAAATGCGTATTCTATGGACAAAATGTTTCAAAATCACAGGTGATTTTGCACTTGCTAAATTTGTCCACTAGACAAATTTTTAATGCGGCGTGAGTGGGAGGCTTCTGTTGCCAGCTGCCTCCCGGAGCCCGCCTAGGCGTTGAAACCTAGGAGTTAGGTCGATTTATTTCGCGCTGCTTACGCTGCGAGAGCAAAATCTTCTGCTGTATTATCGTTTGCAGATATTTAAACGAGGCCTTTAACGGAGACCCATGCGAACGAAAGCTAACCTCTTTAGACGTCTGTCGATCCTATTTCGGCCCCATTATAAAGGCTTAGAATAATCTAAGCCCTTATGGTGGAGCCGCCGGGTACCGCCCCCGGGTCCAGCCCGTGTATTACAGGGGCGTTTATCGTTATAGCTGGCAAGCCAGCCCTATACATATAGGGCGGTGAGGTCAAAATTTAAAGAGCAAACTGCGTATCGTCGGCAGCAAATTTAAAATCGGCGCGGGAGCGTGCTTTGGCGTTCGCGGATGGTTTTTTCTTTGACGATCACGCGCCGCGTCGCAGTAAATGTAAGTTCCTCACGCGAGAGCGCGCGGTCATTATCTTTATCCATATCGTTAAAGATTTGCGTCAGCAGGTTGGTAAATTCTGCTTTAGACACCATCGTGTCGAGATCCGTATCAAATGTCACGCGAGAGGGAAGGGCGTCTTTACTGCCAAGCGCGCTAACTTGCCATTTTTCCATAGAGATCGGGCTGACCTTACCCGAGAAGTTGGTTTGCATCATCGACCATTCCGCATTCATACCGGCCTCAAGCTCATCGAGGCTAATGAAGCGGTCATTATTGGAGTCAAAACTTGTAAAAACCAGTGCAATCGGGCGCGACTGAATTGTGCCGCCAAGGGCTTTGGCGCGGCCTTCCGGCGAGTCAAAACGCGCTGAGTTTAGGGGCTTTATTGTTTCGATCGCGTCTTCGGTTTGCTGCGCCGATATAGCGGTGCTGAACCCTAAAATGAGGGCGGTTGAAAGGGCAAGCTTTGTCAAATTTGAATATATCATAGACAGCCCATAACACAGCGCGGATGAATTGGGGCTAAATTATCCGTAACAGTTCACGCGCTATAGATCGGCAAGCTTTCCGGTATGCATGGTCAGAAGATAGTAAAATGTGACCCGTTGTTTGTGGGTGTCGCCTTGCATCTCTTGGCATACATCATCGACCAGCATTTGGGTGTCACCTGATAGGCCCAATTTGCCTTCGACCCAGTTCTTTTTGATCAGGTCTTTTTCTTTTTGATCCGTGCAGGCCACCAAGCTCGAGTCTTTGCTTTTCAAGGCAATGCCAAGGTGGTCAACAATTTTTTGAACATTCGCTTGTGTTGCCCCGGCATCATAGCGCTGGACATCCGCGAGATAATCTACGGTCTTCGCCATGGTCGTCTCCAATAAGTCTTTATTATCTTCTAAATAAGGAATATATTTACGCGCGCCAAGGGGCATGGCCGCTTTCTTTTGTCGCTGTCCACGTTAGAACATATTATGTCCGCAGAATTTGCCCAAATGCCCAATGTGTTGCGTCATCTCGAAAAGCTTGTGGCTTTTGATACGCGAAATGGCGTGGGTGAGGAATTGCCGTGTGCCGAGTATCTGGCGGGCGTGTTGAAAACGCACGCGCCTGATGTTTTAAAGGTTGGTACCGCCCCGCGTAGCCGCGGCCGCGCGGATGGCGCATATGTCTTGGCGCAGTGGGGGACACCTCACATATTGATCAATGTACATTTGGATACTGTGCCAAGCGGAAAAGGCTGGAGCACGGATCCGCATGTCCTGACGCGCAAAGGCGACGCGGTTTTCGGACTCGGCGCGGCAGATATTAAAGGCGCGATCGCTTGCGTGCTGGCTTGTCTCGATACGCGGCCAGCCAAAGACGTTGCGGTGTTATTCTCAGGTGATGAGGAACAAGGCAGTGAAGTGATGGACGCCATCATCGCGCGCGGGGACATGTCCGATGCGCCGATGGCGATCATTTGCGAACCGACGGGGGCGCTACCGGGACTGCGTCACCGCGGCTTTGTTAGTTACACTCAAAGCTTTAGCGGCCCCGGCGGGCATAGCAGCGCGGCGGATCATATGGCTGCGCCCGTGCTTGACGGCGCGCGCGTTGGGGCGGCGCTTGGCGTTTACGGAGTTGCACATAAAGACATTGGTCCAGAAGGTTTCAAAGGGCTGTGCATGAATGTTGGGAGCCTTCAAAGCGACGGCGCGCATAATGTCATCCCGACTCACGCTGAACTGCGCATGTCCGTGCGCCCGCCGCCCGGCGACAACATCGATGTGCGGGCCAGTGAAATATACAAGATCATGTCTGAAACAGCGCCCCATGCAGAGCTTAAGGCGTTGGCCAAGCACGCGACATTTACATGTGATGACATCGGGGATTTTGCGCCCATTTTAGGGCCTCTCGCGGCGCGCGGCATCGACCTGCCATATTGGACCGAAGCGGCGATGTTGTCAGAGGCGGGGAAAAACTGTATCGTCTTTGGACCGGGGCATATTAACGTAGCACATGCACCGGATGAATTTGTGACACTTCCACAGCTTAACGCCGCACTTCCTGTTTATTCCCGCGCTTTGTCAGGGGAATGGAGTTGAGCCTGCGCGACACAGTCATGCGCAGTCTTGCCGCATTTGGCGCGCAGCAAGAAGCGGAATTCTATGCGCGCTTGTTTCGAGCCGAAGATCCCCAACGTTTCGCGCTCGTTGTGCTTGATCCGCGATGCCTTAAAAATCCGCTTCTTGAGGCCCTTATTAGTGATTTAAGGATACTCGCCGATTTGGAATTAACACCGGTTTTGTTGGTTGGGGCGCTCGATGATGATCGCACGTCGATCACCTTCCAAGCGCGGCGCCTGTTCAAAGAACTCGAAGCGGCGAATATCAAAACCATCAAATTAAATTGTGCCTCATATGGCTTACTGCCGGATGTCACCCGTCAATCCAAAGCGGGCCGTATGGTCATATTAGAAATGACCGAGCGGCGCGGGAAAATGAACCTGCAAAAATTGGTTGCCGAACTTAATCCGGGGAAAGTCATTTTCTTACAGCCCTCCGGCGGACTTCGCCGCGATGGGAAGCGTCTTGCGGTGGTTAAATTATCGGAGGTCAATGACGGACTGCGCGCAGATGCTTTGTCCCCGGGGCAGGCGAAATTTATTCAACTTGCGGGGCAGCTGGCCTCGGACGAGAATAACCGCGCCAGCTATGTGATGGCGTCGCCGCTCAATTTGCTTGCCGAATTATTTACAACAAAAGGCTCGGGCACCTTAATGCGGCGTAGCGCAACGGTGCAGTCTCGCGAGTCCTATAGCGGTTTGGACCAGGCCGCCCTTCGTATGGGAATGGAAGAAGCATTTGGAAAAACGCTAAATCCAAACTTTTTTGCGCGCTCAATTCACCGCGCAATCATTGAGAAAAATTACCGGGGCGGGGCGATATTTAGTCAGCTTTCGGGGCTTCCTTATTTGTCCAAATTCTGGGTTAATCGCGAAGCACAAGGTGAAGGTATTGCGCGCGATATTTGGGAAAAATCCTGCGCAGAAATACCGTCCTTTTTCTGGCGGTCACGCGAAGCAAACCCGTTTAATCAATGGTATATGAATGCCTGTGATGGCATGCAAGTCAGCGGGGATTGGCGTATTTTCTGGAAAGGATTGGACGCGCCGGAGATTCCCGGGGCGATTATTGCGGCGGCGAGCGCGCCTCATGATTTCGAATATGAACTTGATGACTAGCCAAGCCGTATGAATCTGTGCAGGGAAGCAGCCATAACAAAAAGGCGCATGACATGAAAATAACCTCTGATTTTGACGGCGGAAATATCCGCGTCATTGACTCAAAAAATCCTGACAACATCCGTTTAGACATTGAAAAAGATAACGCCTCTGATTTTTATCAGTGGTTTTATTATCGCGTCGACGGCGCGCAGGGCCGCGCGCTCAATATGGCGCTCGAAAATGCAAAGGACGCAGCCTTCACCGGCGGCTGGGAGAATTATTCAGCCTGCGCCAGCTATGATGATGAAACGTGGTTTCGCGTGCCTACAAGCTATGAAGATGGCGCGCTTAAAATCTTGCACACCCCGTCACATGACACAGTGTGGTATGCTTATTTTGCGCCGTACCCTATGGCCCGTCATCACGCGCTCATCGCGGAGCACGCCGCCAAAGACGGCGTCACGCACAGCGTCTTGGGCCAGACTTTAGACGGGCAAAATTTAGACCTTCTGCATATTGCGGGCGGAGGCAAAACCATCTGGGTCGATGCGCGCCAGCATCCCGGCGAAACTATGGCGCAGTGGTGGATGGAAGGTTTCCTTGGCCGCCTCACAGATAAAAATGATGACGTCGCGCAGGCGCTCTTAAAACATGCGAGCTTCTACGTCGTGCCTAATATGAACCCTGACGGCGGCGTGCGAGGTAATCTGCGTACCAACGCAGCGGGCGCAAATCTGAACCGCGAATGGGGAATTGCCACGATGGAGCACAGCCCGGAGGTCAAGCTTGTCATGGACAAGATGGACGAGACAGGCGTTGATTTATCGCTCGATGTTCACGGCGACGAAGCGCTACCCTATAACTTCATTGCCGGCGGTGAAGGCGTGCCGGGATGGACAGATGTGGATCAACACCGACTCGATAAATTCCAGAATGAATATGAAAAAGCGACGCCCGCTTTTCAGCAAAAAATAGGATATGATGTCGACGCGCCGGGTAGCGCAAATCTTACGATTATGACGAATTACATTTCTCATCACCATCGCTGCCTCGCTATGACACTCGAAATGCCGTTCAAAGACGACGCCAATCACCCTGACGCTGACTTCGGCTGGTCTGCTGAGCGCAGCGCGCAGCTTGGTCATGATATTCTGCCCGCCATGCTGGCTGTGATAGATGATATTTAACAAAAAAAGCCCCGGACATTGTCCGAGGCTTTCAAGCGTTAGAGGCGCAATTCTAACGTCTTT
>CALLBH010000003.1 GCA_938001945.1 uncultured Robiginitomaculum sp. | reverse complement strand
CAAGCTTAAGGGCTTATCCGGCCTTATTGGGAATACACCGATGCTGAAAGTATCGATGCTGTATCGCGGAGAGGTGCGAGACATATTTGCTAAACTTGAGAGCGGTAATCTGTCTGGCTCGATTAAGGACCGCATGGCGCTAGGCATCCTCAAGGCGGCCTATCAGAGCGGCGCGATTAAATCCGGTGATATGATTGTTGAGGCGACCAGCGGAAATGCGGGCATTGCTTTTTGCGCGCTGGGCCGGGCGCTGGGTCATCCTGTGCGCATTTATATGCCCGATTGGATGAGCGTTGAACGTATCTCGCTCATGAAAAGCTATGGCGCAGATATAAGATTGGTGAGCAAAGAAGAGGGCGGTTTTTTAGGCGCGATTGCGATGGCCGAAGCTTTGGCGCAGCGCGAAGATGTTTTCCTCCCGCGTCAATTTTCAAATTTAGATAATCCAGCCGCCCATGAAAGCGGGACAGGACAAGAGATTATCACCCAGCTTTCCCGCGCGGGACGTACGGCCGACGGCTTCGTTGCGGGTGTGGGAACCGGCGGTACTGTGATGGGTGTGGGGCGCACGCTTAGGGCCGCCAGTTCCCACACACAAATTCACCCGCTGGAGCCAAGCGAGTCTCCGACGCTGACCACGGGTCACAAAGTCGGCAAGCACCGGATCCAAGGCGTGTCCGATGAATTCATTCCGGATATTGTTGATCTGGGGGCTCTACATAATGTTGTCCAAGTCAGCGATGGCGACTCGATTATCATGGCGCAAAAGCTGTCGAGTGAATTGGGGTTATCCGTGGGCATTAGCTCGGGGGCAAACCTGCTCGGCGCATTGAAAGTCCAAGATGACATTGAACCCGATGCTACCGTTGCGACAATATTTTGTGATTGCGCCAAGAAATATCTCTCGACGGATCTCGCAAAAGCTGAGCCTGTGAAGCAGGGCTACATGTCGCCGCAGATTGAACTTCTTGGATTTGAAGTCGTCTAACATTTGACTCTCGCTACGTACCGCGCCGATAGTGCGGGAAAGGGGAGAGACTATGTTTAAATTTATCAAAGGCGCGCTGGGCCTCATTCTTATTTTGGGACTGCTTGGTTTTGCCTATCTTTCGCTTTGGCCTGTGCCGATTGAGCCTGTCTCTTGGAATGCTCCAAAAGCGGCGGGATATGTCGGGCCCTATGCGCCCAATTCAAAACTCGCCACGCTAGAGACGATTTCACTTGGTAATTATCCCGGCCCCGAAGATGTGGTCGTCATTGACGGCGCGGTCTATGCCGCCAGTTATAAAGGCGCCATTGTGCGTGTTGATTTTGACAGCGCGGCCATTACGAAAATCGCAGAGACAGGCGGCAAACCGCTGGGCATGGAAGCCGCGCCCGGCGGCGGGCTATACGTGGCCGATGCCTATAAAGGCCTGCTGCATATTGCGATGGATGGCCATGTCACGACGCTGACGGATCGCGTTGATGGCACGCCGATTGCCTATGCCGATGATTTGGGTATTGGCGAAGATGGGCAGATTTATTTCTCCGATGCTTCTGTGAAATTTGGGGCAGAAGCGTCAGGCAGCACCATGGCCGCGAGCTTGCTCGAGATTATGGAGCAAGGGCGCACGGGACGACTGCTCGCTTATAATCCCGATGGGCAAACGACGCGCGTCGCGGCGGATGGATTTAGTTTCTCCAATGGCGTCGCCATAGAGCCGCCCCATGCCGATGGCAGCGAGTCTGTTTTGATGAATGAAACAGGGCGTTATCGCGTGCTGCGCGTTTACGTGACTGGTCCGCGCGAGGGCGACATCGAAGTCGTTTTGGATAACCTTCCGGGCTTTCCGGATAATATAAACCCGGCGGGCGACGGCACATATTGGGTTGGCATCATCAGCCCGCGTTCAAAGTGGCTTGATGATAACTCCGCCAAGCCCAAAGCGCGGGCAATGGCCATGCGCCTCCCGGCCTCTATGCGGCCCCAAGCTGAGAATTACGGACACATCATCCGCATCAATAGCATTGGCGATGTGCTGGAATCTCGCCAAGATCCCAAGGGCGGCTATCCGCAAATTACGGGCGCGATTGTTGGCGGGGACGGTTATTTATATCTGACCAGCTTGACCGCGCCGGATTTGGCGCGCTTGCCGGAATAGAATTGCCCCCACCAGATTCATATGCAACAAAGTGCATAAGAAGATCACGAATATAGGATATGATTATGGCCCGCGAATTTGAACTCATCGTCTATGGCGCAACCGGATTTACAGGGCGCCTTGTCGCTGAATATATTGCGGCGCAATATCCCGATATGAAATGGGCCATGGCGGGGCGCAGCGCAGACAAGCTTAAATCCGTCGCCAAGGAAGTTGGCGCGACGGCGGCTTCGCATGTTGTCGCCAATAGTGATGACCCGCAAAGCCTGCTCGATATGGCCAAACGCGCCGATGCCGTCATTACGACTGTCGGCCCTTATCAGCTTTACGGCGAGCCACTGGTTCAGGCCTGCGTAGAGGCGGGCACGGATTATGTCGACCTATGCGGAGAGCCGGCGTGGATGCGCGACACAGTTCGCAAATTTGGCGACGCGGCGAAAAAATCCGGCGCGCGTATTGTCCACTCTTGCGGCTTTGACTCCGTGCCGTTTGATTTCGGTGTTTACGCCGCCCAAGATGAAGCCCGCGCCAATCACGGCGGGCCGATTACCCGAGTCAAAGGCCGCGTGCGTAAAATGCAGGGCACGTTCTCTGGCGG
>CALLBH010000002.1 GCA_938001945.1 uncultured Robiginitomaculum sp. | reverse complement strand
ATTTGCCGTTGATGTAATGATGCCTTCGATGATCTGGAAACTATCGACATCTTGAGCCAGCGGGTTGGGGTCAGGATTACGGATGGCATAATAGGGCAAGCCCCAGATACCGCGCCCCGCGGCCCTCGCCTCTTGCTCAGCTGCATAGAGCCGCGCCGTGTCTTGGTCCGTGTCGGGCCACGGATAGACCCGCGCAAGGCCTTGGCGCACCATATCTTCTTGCACCCAAATATCGGTTTGACCATCGGGCGTAAGCGCAAAAACCTGCGCCAAGGCGCGGTCATAGCGGTCACGCTGCTGCCCGCCATACCGCAGCTCGATGCGGCGTTTTTTCGTTAGCGCAATCAGCGCCGCTTTGGCCTCATAGCCCAGTGGCCAATCTTTGACATGATCACGGCCCAGCGACAATTTTGGCGCCTGTATCCCCGCAAGACGGACTTTAAGACCGCTCTCCAGGAACAATGTATCGCCATCAACAATTCTAGCCGCCTTGCCGCGTTCACCGGCAACCAGCTGCGGCGCGGCCAGCCCAGTCGTTGATAGCGCAGCGGCAGCTCCGAATGTGGCCAGTGAGAGGCGTTTTATAACTCGGCGTAATCCCATAAGTGTTTATCGCCCATAGGACAGGCGGAGTCGAGCGGGCAGACTACAGCTTGTCCATAAAATCATCTGCGACTTCATCAGACTCGATGACAATCTCTTCAACTTCTTCGATGATCGCGTCCATAGCGTCCAATGCTTCGATTTCGTCGCCATCATGGGTGTAGTCGCCGGATTGTAATATGGCAGCCAGCGCCGTGCGCGCGCGGCTTACGCGGCTCTTAATTGTACCGGTCTTGACGCCGCACACTTCGGCGGCCTCTTGATATGTAAAACCGCCTGCGCCGACCAAAATGATCGCTTCGCGCTGATCATCGGACAGTTGGTCCAAAGCTTGGCGCAGCTCATTAAGGTGCATCGCAGCTAGCGGCGTTTCAACCGACACAATCGTCTCCGCAGCAATCTCTGGATCAAGCGACTGCCTGCGCCAAGAGCGGCGCTTGATGGAATAAAATTGGTTGCGCAGAATTGTGAAAACCCAAGCTTTGAGATTTGAGCCGGGTTTGTAACTCATGCGGGCAGCCCAGGCCTTAATCAGCGCGTCTTGGACGACATCATCAGCGAGCGTTGCATTGCCGCAGAGGGACCGAGAAAAAGCGCGCAAATGAGGTATCAAAGCGGTCAGCTCTTTGCGAAATTCCGCTTCATTATACTTAGGCGGCTCACTCTCTAGCGCCCCGCCCCCCATTTTTTTTGCCATATTGCACTCTAACCTTCGGGTTCACCCACCGAACCATCAAAATTATTCATTTCATCTGGAACAGGTTCACTTACGACATCATCGTACATGCCCTTAAGCGATGAATTAAGTTTATCATTGGAGACTTTGCGCGACGCGGCATCACTTCTACTTTTCGTTGATGCGCGTTTCGACATATCTTCTTCCGTTGATTTATCGGCATTATGGCGTTTTGTCATATCATGTCCATCTAATAGTTAGCGGTTCTCCTGATGCATGAGCCGAAGGTGGCTCTGTTAAATTAACGCGAGCTATGACAAATCGTTCCTCTAATTTCAAAGTTCTAGACTTTGACAACAAAAAAGGCGGGCCCGAGGGCCCGCCTTCATAATTTTATAGAGCTAAATTCAGCCTAGAAGCGCGTTTTCGCGTTCAGGAAGAATGTGCGTCCAAATACATCGTAAGTCGCAGGGTACGTATTGGCTTGCTCTTGGTTGTCACCAAGGATTGGTGGCTGCTCATCAAGCAAGTTGTTTACACCAAATGTAAATGCAAGGTTATCGTTTACATCCCAAGTTGTTGAACCATCAAAGTAATGGAAAGCATCAATGCTATCAACGGAGCTTCCGCCGCCAACGCCGAGATCATCCTCAACTTCACCAACCATGCGCCATACGAGCTGTGTTGAGAAGCTGTCTGTGTTCCAAATGCTTGAAACACGATGACGATATTCAGCATCTGGCTCACCACATGTATTACCGAATTCACCGGCACATGTAATCACGTCAGCAGCTGGGTTAGACAAGAAGTCATTCTCAAGGTTGAAAGTACCAAGATAGCGTAGAGCAACAGAACCGTAGTCTGAGCCTAAGAAATCCCCAGTTTCGAGAGTGTAAGTTGCAGCAACGTCAACACCACGGTTTGTAGCGTTCGCGCTGTTCTGGGATGTCAAAGTCAAAGTATTGATTTGACCATCAGATTGACGTGTTACCAAGTTACAGAATTGTGAACCTGCACCACCGGTGCCCGCGTTTACGTAACACAGGTCAAGAGCTTCTTGAGCAGAGATCGAACCGATGATTTCTTCGATTGTGATATCGTAGTAATCAACAGAAAGCGTCAAACCATCAACAAATGATGGCGTGTAAACCGCACCGACTGTCCAAGTTTCACCCGTTTCAACATCTAGATTTGGGTTACCACCTGAAAGGGCAGGGACTTGACCAGAAACAGTGTTAATTAGGTTGCTTCCAACATTTTGAGCGGGAACGCCAGTCGCGATACAAATCGCTTCAATCGCAGCTGTAATGTCTTGGTTTGCATTTGCTGAACATGGATCTTGCGCTCCAGGGAAGTTCTGACCTTGTGGTGAGAACAAATCCGTTACTGACGGCGCGCGAACTGTAGTATTATAGTTACCACGGAAGCGGATGTCGTCATTTACTGTCCAATCACCACCAATTTTAAACGCATCAGCTTTACCCGCAGTGGAGTAATCTGAGAGACGTCCAGCAAGGTCTAAAGTAACAGACTGTGCAAATGGAAGATCAGAAAGAAGAGGCACTGAAAGTTCGCCGTAAGCTGACCAAACGTCAAACTTACCGGAAACAGCAGGGGAGCCGTTAAAACCGGCAATTGTTGAAGCAGCTAGATCTTGTGAAGGGTCGAATGCGAACTGGTTCTCAATATATTCGACACCAAAGGCCGCGCCGATTTGACCGGCACCCATGATCTCGAAATCACCAAGATCACCCGCAAAGTTGGCGCCAAAGACAGTTTGCTCATACGTCGCACGCGCTGCAACAGCAGTACGAAGGTAAGCCGCGGACTGTTCAGAAATGTTACCGGCACCAAAGATATTCATTGGTGTACAAGCAACTGTTGCTCCGCCTGGATCGGCAGCACAAGATGCGTTGCCGTTTGCATCCAAATCAACGTTACCATCAGCGATCGGATTGCCGTCAGCATCAAATGCACCTTCGACATCAGTCAAAAGCAAACCAGCATTAAAGCGGGCACGGTTCACGTTACCTTGTTGAGCCTGTGCACGAAGAGTACGGCCTTCAGAAAGATAAACGTCATAAGTCCATCCATCAGCGAAGAATACGTCGCCGCGGACACCAGCCATAACTTGGAAAGATTGATTGTCATCTACAGTACGGCGCGGTCCGACTTCTTCAAGACGACGACGAAGGAAAGCACTTGCAGTATCTGCAATGCCGTCACCATCTGTATCAACTAATGGGGCAGTATCATTATAGCCGTTTGGCATATCCGCGCCAGCGGTCGAATCAAACACGCAGTTCGTACAGCTGTTTGTTACATTTCCGTCATCATCAAACGTAAATCTTGTACCGCCGTCACTAAACACGCGGGCCTGACGTGCGCCGAGACCAACAAAATCACTGTTGTCACCCGAAAGTGCACGCTGAGAAGCTGCTGTTAGGAATGGGTTTCCGTCAAGTGAGAATGATGTTGATTGGAAAATCGGAGTTGGAGCAAGCTGAGAGTCAACTTTGTTAGAAGAGAATGATGCACGACCATAAGCTTCTACATTATTGCTGATTTCATAACGACCAATTGCAGTTGTCGCAAAACGCTCTTGTGGAAGCTGAATATAGTTCACAGGAGCATAGTTGTAGAAATCGTTGTCAGCACCGCCAAAGACGAAAGGACGAACAGAACCGTCACGGTTAAACGTTACGCGGCCTGTTGCGCCTTCAAGATCGATGTCACCAGCATTGAAAGCCAAGCTTGGGATACCAGATGAACCACCGTCAAATAGACCGCCTGCGCCGTCATCGAACTGTGCAAATGTTGAGAAATCACGATCGCCTTGGAAAAGTGGCTCACGCGATGTGTAGTTAATGTTCATTGCAACATTACCACGTCCACCATCAAGGTTAGCGCCCATGGTTACGCCAGCATTATACAGTCCAGCGTCGCCTTTTTGTGTAAGCTGTGTGCCTAGATCAAGCTGAACGCCTTCAAAGCTGTCATTGTAGATAAAGTTTACAACACCTGCAACGGCATCAGAACCGTAGACCGCAGACGCGCCGCCAGTCAAAACTTCGACGTTACGAACAAGTGCGGTTGGGATTGTGTTAAGGTCAACAACGCCGCCGCCAGAGAATGGAACAGCGCGCACGCCGTCAATCAGTACGAGAGTACGGTTAGAGCCCAAACCACGGAGGTTAACTGTCGCAGAACCATTACCCGGATTGTTTGACGTACGGTCAAGACCTGGAACAGTTTGCGGCAATGTGTTGAGCAAGTTCTCTGTGTTAACAGAGCCTGTGCGCTCGAACTGAGCTGCTTCTACTGTTGCAACGGGTGCATTTGACGTGAAGTCTTTTTTCTTAATGCGTGAACCTGTTACGACGATTTCGTCTTCGGCTGTTTGAGCCATAGCAGGAACGGCAAGAGTGCCGGCAAATGCTGTGGACAACAGTGTCGTCAGCAATAGACGCTTTTTGTTGATGTTAGTCACTATATAAACCCCTTAATTGGTTTGTGAATTAACCTATGAGCGTGCCCCATAGGCGGAATCATGGACCGATTGGAATCTCGGCCATTAGCGGGGCAATATCCTTGCGGTATGTTTGTTTCAAGGCTTTAAATGACATAATAGTCATATTCGCAGAGATTCAATAACGACTGTTGCAAAAATGTATCATTCTGCCTTTTTCCGCCTTATTCCTTAAAAGCTTGATTATGTCTGCGATATAGTGCGAGTTGAGATGGAGTGTTGAGTTGACCTCGCCTTCTAAGTGCGTATTTTGCTAATATTATCGAAAAGGATCAAAAATGAGAAATCGGACTGTTGCTTTCAGCGCCTTCATAGCTTTGGCCTTAACTCCTGTAAATTCTGTAGCTCAAACACCTACGCAAGCTCCAGCTGTTCTCGACAACCTGCTGGAGTGTCGCAAGATAACAGACTCGGCGAAACGTCTAGCGTGCTATGATCAAGACTCTCAGCGCGTTGAAGATGCTCAGAAATCCGGAGAGCTGATCGCCGTTGACCGTGAAACGCTTGAATTGGAGCAAAAGAAAAACTTCGGGCTGAGTATGCCATCGCTCCCCAGTCTAAATCTGCCCGACTTTGGACTTGGACAAGATGGACCCGAGAACGCTGTCATTCTTACAATCGCTGAATACAAGATCCGTCCAAATGGAACAGTAAGATTTACAATGTCTGATGGACAAATATGGGACACAGTTTCGGGACGTATGAACCGAGTCCCCAGAGGAAAAGGGCAAAAACTATATATTCGCAACGCGTCTCTAGGTAGTTTTTTGGCGCAAGTTAACAATACGGGTCCGGGACTGCGCGTGCGCCGCGTTAAGTAATCGGGCATTTGCAAAATATTCTCGCCCTCTTCTGGCTTGGCGCGAGGGAGTCGCGCCGCTAAACAGCCCGCATGAAACCGTGGTGGACAGAATTTAGGTATCGAGACGGCGGCATTTACGTGCGCGCCACCGATACGCTAGTTCCGATCACATTGAGCCACACGAAAGACGTGTTAATATGGTTTGGGTTTTACGCCGCCGAGATAATTCGGGCCCTGCCCCGTTTGTTCTCAAAACCATCCTATAATCTTTACTGCCAACCCGCCCCGCCGCGTGGGTGGTATCTATTTTGGGCGGCTGCGCACCGCGCAGGCATAAATATGAAATCGAGCGCTGATCACGCCGACGCCGCCATGTATTTCGAAGATCAAACGCTCAAAGCCAAGACGCCGCCGCCATTTACCGACCGGCCCGCGCTAAACTATCTGTGCGATGATATTTCTAAGAGCCATGTCGCAGATATTTTCAAAACTGTTTTTGGTTATGATCTGTCCGTAGATCCCTCATCGCACAACGGCCCTATGGTGCGCAAAAGCGAGCACAACGGAGCGCATGATGGCGCTATCATTCAAGGCCCAATCAAAGCAGAAGACGGCTGGGTCTATCAACGCGTCATAGACAATCAAGATGGCGATCATGTGCTCGATTTACGATGCCCAACAATTGGGGGAACCATACCGCATATCTATCTCAAACGGCGCCCCCTCGATCAACGCTTTGCCAATATGAATTCATCTTGCGAATTGGCACAAACGCAAGACTGGCTGTCAGATGAAGAGCAAAAGAAACTGAGCCAGTTTTGCGCGGCAATGCATCTGGATTGGGGCGGAATTGATGTACTGCGTGATAACTCTGATGGCCGCATATATGTGGTTGATGTCAATAAAACAGATATGGGTCCGCCGATTGTGCTGCCGCTACGTGAAAAAATGAGAAGTACAGCAATCTTGGCAAAGGCCCTTACACAAGTCATACAGGCCAAAATTGACGCCGCAAACAAGGATACACCAGCGACATGAGCGCCATACCCTTTGTAAGACAATTCGAATTTGAATATGGCAAACCCGCGCAATTATCGCCGCTTATTCGCCGCGTTGTCGCCGATAACCCGGGGCCGTTCACCTATACAGGAACCGGCGTCTATATTGTTGGTACGGATGAGGTCTGCGTCATTGATCCCGGCCCGGCGACGCCGAAGCATATGGCCGCGCTGGACGCCGCGCTTGAGGGCCTAAAGGTGACGCATGTCCTGCTGACCCATCACCATGCCGACCACAGCCCGCTCGCCGCGCCGCTAGCCGAAAAACATGGCTGCAAAGTCTACGGCAAAAGCCTTCGCGCGAGCCAATCCGGCAAAGGGGAAAATCCGCTCGAAGCCGGAAATGATTCATCCTTTAATCCCGATATAGAGATCAATGATGGCGACATTATTTCGGGCAAGGATTGGACGATAGAAGCCCTCCATACGCCCGGCCATACCTCCAATCATATTTGCTACGCGCTGCGCGAGGAAAACCTGCTCTTTAGCGGTGATCACATTATGGGATGGTCAACATCCGTGGTCAGCCCGCCAGACGGAGATATGGGGGATTATCTTGAAAGTTTACAGCGCGTTTTAGTCTGTAATTTTGATACCATATGGCCAACACATGGCCCCGCCATCACAAACGTTCGAACCTTCGTTCAGGCTTACATTGACCACCGCCACAAACGCGAAGCGCAGATACTAAAGGCTATCGATAGCGGAAAAACTAACATCATGGATATGGTCGCGGCTATGTATGTCGATGTCGATAAACGCCTCCACCCTGCAGCCGCGCATAGCGTCTTTTCGCATATCATCCATATGGTCAAAACGGATCGCGTTTTATGCAAAGGTGAGCCTAGTTTAGGCAGCGCATATTTTCTGCCTAATGTTTAGTCTTCACCTAAAACAAAGTCGCTTATAGCGGTTACAACTTCACTGGGTATCGGCAAATCAGGATTCCCATAAGTCGCAAAATTGCCCATTCGATTTTTAGGAGCTTTTTTCAAAATATGATTGATGCCCTCAATCAGAACTAGCTTCCCGCCGCTGGCCTCAGCCAATAATTCTGCATCCTGCACAGTGGTTTGCAAATCATGCGTCCCATGGATGACAAGTGTCGGTTGACCGGCGTCTTTAGCCATTTGCGCAGGGTCGACTTTGTAAAGCGAGATCAGGTAGTCCTGCACGGCCGGCGGAAATAATGGCATAAGCGCGGGATGAAACTCGCTGACATCGACAGTCTCCCCTTGCTCAAGTTTGTCTATTGCGCCCAAAGCCTGTTTTAAGATGGGTTTATTCGCAGGGTTGGCTTTCAGCTGATCGCGCAAGACATCACCGAACGGGCGCCCGACGCCGGCCACTAAAATCAAGCCGCATACATTTTCATTTCCAATAGACGCGGCCGAGACCATTAATGTGCCTTCGGAATGTCCGAGCATATAGACACAAGGCTGCCCCGTTTCCGCGCGGATAACGTCCGCCCATTGTTTGTAATCTTCGGCGTAAATATCGACAGTTACGGCATTGCCATCGCCGGCCCCCGCGCTGGAGAACATGCCGCGTTTGTCGACGCGTACGGTTGATATACCTTGCTCAGATAAGTCATGCGCCAAATGTTTAAAAAAATCAGAATTAAGACCCATGGGATTATTGCCATTCAGGTCAGTTGGCCCCGATCCGGGAACCATCAATATGATTGGCGCGCCCTGCCCGACATTGCGATAAAGCCCGGATAAATCGCCTGCGGAAATCACCACATCCGGTGAAACCTCAGCCGCGACCGGCTTTGGCTCAACCGCTTCAATTTCGGTGTTGCCGCATGAGGTTAGAAACAGTGTTGATACCCCAATCATCAAAGCTGAGCGTAAAATCATAACATGTCTCCTAAATCATTTTGGCAGCAATGAGTGAGGCCTAATTCTGTTCTAAATCATCCTGCAATTGCCCCACCGTAACGGGCGTATCGAGCAAATATTGAAAGGCGTCCCAGCGATCTTGACCGCCCTCTACGCGCATATCAATCCAGTCGCGCACAACGTCTTGGCCCAGCGTATAGTTGATAATATAGCCGCGATACGTTTCAATAAAATCAAGACCTTGCTCAGCGCGTTTCCGGCTGCGGCCATCATATTTCATATAAAATTCAATGCCCTGATCGCGCGTCATGCGTCCGTCCAGATATTCGCGCGCAACATGTACGCCGCTATTGGATAATATCATCCGCGCATTGGCCAGTTCAGGGTCTGCGGCGCGAATATTTGTCGGCGGAGTCAGGCCCGCTAGCGGGTAGAGCACCTCTGCGTCATATCTCCTTTTCTCTAGCCCTGGAAACGCCAGTTCTAATCCGTAATTGGCAGAGCCTTCCATCAGTGGACTGGACGGGGAATACAGCGCGACAAGCTGTGCCTCGGGCCAGCCATTTTGCTTTATGCGCACATCTTCGACGCGGACATTAAAAACATGGTGTCCCGGATAGCCTTCGTGGCAGCCCAAATCGAGCGCGCGCTCAATCGTAAGCGGCAAGTCTTGGTTCACTTCAATCAGGCTACGGTAATTGCCTTTATACCAATTATAAGCGCTCCACGGCTTATCTTTGACAAATTCCAGATCAAAGCTTTCACCTTCGGGAAGGTCATAATGCATGACAGTGCGCGCGCGGCATTCTGCGATCGCCTTCTCCATGACAACGCGCACTTTGTCCTGCGGAATAACGCGCGTCGGCGGCTCATCGCTTTTATCTCTACGCTTATTCGCGGCGTCCACTTTCGCGCGAGCCGCTGCAAATTCTGCCTCGGTAAAGGTCGGGGCTATGGCGTCATAGAGCAGACGCGTTTCTTCATCAAAAGGCAGGTTTTCGCCCTGCGCCATGCGGATGCGCGTATGCATGGCAAGAATATCGCCATGTAAAAGCGTAAACCTAGCCTTGGCCATATCCTCTAGATCATCAGGCATACGGCTCTTGAGAACCTCAACCCGCGCGACAAGATTATCGGCTTGCTGGCGCAATTCACCCAATGTCATAGGATTGGATTTCGCCGCCTCGCGCATCGCCGGATCACCTGTAAAGGCATCCACATAATTTTTATCAAAATTACCCAGAACCAAACCCAAACTCACGAATTGATTGGCCACATCATTGATGTTTGA
>CALLBH010000001.1 GCA_938001945.1 uncultured Robiginitomaculum sp. | reverse complement strand
ACCCAGGCGAATGCCGAGATCGAATAAAGGCAGAATTAAGGCATGGGTCTTACAAAATGATGTCCGAATAGGGTTAATGTTGGGAACATGTAGCTGCAGAAGCGCTCAAAGTTCCTAAATCGAAAAACTCGTCCCGCACCCACAATTCGCCACTGCTTGCGGGTTATGTATTTTAAACGCCGCGCCGATGATCTCGCGGGTGTAGTCGATCTCGCTGCCCACTAAAAATTCGATGCTCATTTCGTCGATGAGGACTTTTGCGCCGTTGCGCTCGATGAGGAGATCATCTTCATTGGCGGCGTCGGCGAAGCCGAATTCATATTGAAAGCCGCTGCATCCGCCGCCATTGACGGCGACGCGCAGGAACTGCCCTGCGCCGGGTTTGCTCATGATCTTGGTGATTTGCGCGGCGGCGTTTTCGGAGACTGTGATGGGCGGTGTGGGCTGGGCGATGCTCATGGGGCTTATCTTTGATTGGTGTTCATTTGTGTCGTCTCCTTTATATAGGGGCAAAGCGCCGATTCCCAATGTATTATTTGGGGGTATTATGTTTAGGCGGCGCGGCGACAGCACAGGAGCGGGCATGGCCCCCAAGAGCGATACCGATTTTATCACTGAATTTGCGCCCGCAGCCCCGCGCGCGGTTTACGCAAGCCAGCCCGCTACGGCGCGCGGGCGACGCATAGGACAGCCTTCGGGGAGTGAGCGCAGCGCCTTTCAGCGCGATAAAGACCGCATCATTCACAGCTCTGCCTTTCGCCGCCTTAAGGGCAAGACGCAGGTTTTTGTCGCCCATGAAGGCGATTATTACCGCACGCGCCTGACGCATAGTCTTGAAGTGGCGCAGATTGCGCGCTCGATTGCGCGGGTTTTGGGGCTGGATGAGGATTTGGCCGAATGCCTCGCGCTGGCGCATGATTTGGGGCATCCGCCCTTTGGGCATAGCGGCGAGGACGCGCTGCAAGAGGTGATGGCGCCCTATGGCGGCTTTGATCATAACGCGCAGACCTTGCGCATTGTCGAGACATTAGAGCGGCGCTACGCGCAGTTTGATGGCCTGAATTTGACGTGGGAAACCCTTGAGGGGATTGCCAAGCATAATGGGCCACTGGTGAATGCTAAGGGTGAGGGGGATTTACCGTGGGCGCTTACGGCGCTGCCGGAGTGGGAGGCCTTAGAGCTGTCGACCTATGCGGGGCCGGAGGCGCAGGTCGCGGCGCTGGCCGATGATATTGCTTATAATAATCACGATATTGATGATGGCTTGCGGGCGGGGCTGTTTACGATTGACGATATTACGGCGGGCGTCCCCTTTGTGAAGCGCGCCTTTGACGGCGTGCGGGCGCGTTATCCTGATATTACAGAAAACCGCCTGATCCATGAGGCCGTGCGCGATATGATCGGGATTATGGTCGCGGATGTGCTTAAGGAAAGCCGCGCGCGTTTGCGCAAGCACAAACCACAAAGCGCGCAGGCCATTCGGGAGCTTGGCGAGCCGATTATTTCATTCTCGGATGAATTTAAGGCCACTGAAAAGCCGATGCGCGACTTCCTGTTTGAGAATATGTATCGTCATTACAAAGTGAACCGCATGATGGGCCAAGCGGGGCGCGTGGTGCGCGAGCTATTTGAGCTGTTCATTGGCGCGCCGAACTTGCTGCCTACTGAGCTCTCGAGTAAATGTGACGGGCCGCATAGCGCAGGCAGTGCGCGCGTGATTTGCGACTATATCGCCGCCATGACAGACCAATTTGCTGTGAATGAGCACCGCAAACTGTTCAGCGTCACTGGATATTTAAGCCAGAATTGATAAAAGCGGCTAATGCCTTCACAATGCCCTTTTCAGGGCGTTGATTCGAATGACTAGCGAAAGATGATGATGACTTTACCGATGAGCGAAGGGGAGGGCGAGCGCTTCCCCGAAGATGATAGCAGCCCGATTTACTCTCCGGCCATGGAAGAGTCGCAATTTGACGCGCGCGAAGCCGATAATCGCCGGGCCTTTATGCTCTTTGGCGGGGCGATTGCGGTCTTGCTATTGATCGCGTTTTTGGTGCTGAAGGCTTATGGCGGCGGCACGCGCGGCCCGGATGAGCCGCCGCGTATTATCGCTGATACCTCGCCCTATAAATCCGCGCCCGAAGATCCCGGCGGAAGTCAGACTCCGAACCAAGATATTAGCGTGTATGATCGCATCAATGGCGAACCGGGCGCCGAAGACGTCACGATTGTCGAAGATAGCGAAGTGCCCATGCCCGCGCCAACCGGCGTACAAATTGGCATTCGCGGTCAAGAGGACGCGCCCGCACAAAAGCCTGCCGTGAAACCTGTCGCAACGCCTGTGACAACACCGACGCCCGCTCCTGTTGTGTCCTCACCGGGCAGTTATGCCGTGCAAGTCGCGGCGCTGCGTAGTCAGGCCGAAGCCGAGACGATGTGGACATCATTTACGGGTAAATTTGGCGGTATTCTGCCGGCGGCGTCAGGCCGCGATATTAATCGCGTTGATCGCGGCGCGCGCGGCACATTCTATCAGCTTCGCGTAGCGGGTTTTGATAGCAAAGACAGCGCTAATACTTTCTGCGCGACGCTTAAAGCGCGCGGCCAAGACTGCCTTGTGGTGCGCCGTTAGGCCGTGGCTCCGCGCGCTGTAATACTTGGTCTTAAAGGCCCGCGCTTGACGGCCAATGAAGCCGCGTTTTTTCGCGATGCCGACCCCTGGGGCTTTATCCTTTTTGCGCGTAATATCGAAACGCCCGATCAGATGCGCCGTCTCAATGGCGATCTGCGCGAAGCTGTTGGCCGCGACGCGCTTATCTTTATCGATCAAGAAGGCGGCCGCGTGCAGCGCATGACCACGCCCCATTGGCGTAAATATCCCGCAGCCAGTGTCTACCGCGACATGGGCGATAAAGCCGAACGCGCGGCGTGGCTACATGCGCGGCTTACGGCCCGTGATTTGCGCGATGTCGGCGTCACCGCCAATTGCGCGCCCGTTCTGGATATTCCCGTAGCGGACGCCGACCCGATCATCTCTGATCGCGCTTATGGCAAGGACGCGCAAAGTGTGACGGCGCTGGCTCACGCGACGATGGCCGGATATATGGCCGGCGGCGTTGCGCCGGTGATCAAGCACATCCCCGGTCATGGCCGCGCAACAGTGGATAGTCACAAAGCGCTGCCGCTGATTGAAACGCCGCTCTCTGAGATGGAGGCGACAGATTTTAAACCCTTCAAAGCCTTGCAAATGGCCCCGATGGCCATGACGGCGCATGTGACGCTATCCGCCGTGGACGCTTCCGCGCCGCTGACCTTATCGCGCAAAGGCATGAGCGATATTGTGCGCGGCGCGCTGGGCTATGACGGGCTTGTCATGACCGATGATTTGGAAATGAAAGCGTTATCCGGTGATTTAAGCGAGCTAACTTCGCGCGCCCATGCGGCGGGCTGTGATATTGCGCTGCATTGCTCGGGGAATATGGCCAATATGGTCAAGGTTGTCGCGGGGAGCAAACGCCTGCGCGGGGCGTCCCGCATGCGCGCAGCGATTGCCGATAATGTGGCCGCCGCGCCAGAGCGTTTTGACGTCGAGGCGGGCCGCGCGGAATTTGACACTCTGCTGGCGGGTTATGTCTAATGCCCGATGATTTCCAAGAAGACATGAAATTTGATCAGGCCGATGAGGCCTATGAGAGCGGCGAAGCGCTTATCCTTGATATTGACGGCTATGAAGGCCCGCTGCATTTACTGCTCGAGCTGGCGCGCAAACAAAAAGTCGATCTTGCGCGCCTGTCGATCCTAGAGCTTGCCGAGCAATATATTGCCTTCATCAAAGCCGCCCAAGATATGCGCATTGAGCTTGCGGCAGATTATCTGGTTATGGCCGCGTGGCTGGCTTATCTTAAATCACGCCTGATACTGCCCAAGGATGATGAGAGCGCAGAGCCGCTTGAGGAAGAAGTGCTGGCCGCGCATTTAGCGTTCCGCCTGCAACGCCTTGATGCCATGCGTCATGCCGCTGATAGCCTCTTTGACCTTCCGCAGATGGGGCAGAATATTCATAAACGCGGCGCGCCCGAAGGCCTGCGCAGCCGCACAAGCCCGCTCTATGAGGCTGAGATTTTTGACCTCCTCAAAGCTTATGGCGAAATGCGTAGCCAAGCCGCGATAAAGAAAGTCGCTTTGCGCAAACCGATTGTCTTCGCGCTCGAAGAAGCGCGCACGCGCCTATCGCGTGTTATCGGCAAGTCGCTGGAGTGGTTGTCCCTCGACACGCTCTTACCGACAGGTATCATGATGGGCGAGGCCTCCGTGCCGCGCCGCAGCGTCATGGCCAGCTCATTTTTGGCGGGGTTAGAACTCGCCAAAGAGGGCGAAATTGATATCCGCCAAAGCGGCGAATTTGCACCCATATTTGTGCGCGCTCGCGTTAAAACCGATGCCGAAAAAGAAGAAAAGACTGAGGGTTAGAGTATGAGCCAAAAGAGTTCTGACCGCGTCAAAAGCGCAGCCGAAGCGATGGATAAAGATGTTGTCCGTTTGTCTGATCGCCTGAAGACCAAAGGCGACGGCGAAGAAATGGACGCTGAATTGCGCTTGCTGGAAGCGCTATTATTTGCCGCCGCTGAGCCAATAGATGTCGAGACCCTGCGTGAGCGCATGCCCGAAGATGCCGATGTTGGTGTATTGATTGCGCGTCTGGCCCGTGACTATGCGGGGCGAGGGATTAACCTGACCAATGTGGCCGGACGCTGGCGCTTTCAAACGGCGCCGGATTTGGAGCATCATCTGGTTGATATCAAAGAAACCCCGCGCAAGCTCTCTCGCGCGGCGCTCGAAACGCTGTCGATCATTGCCTATCACCAACCTGTCACACGCGCCGAAATCGAAGATGTGCGCGGCGTGGCTGTGTCCAAAGGCACGCTGGATGTACTCATGGAACTGGGCTGGATCCGCCTTCGTGGACGTCGCCGCACGCCGGGCCGCCCGGTAACCTATGGCACAACCGAAGACTTCCTGGCGCATTTTAACCTAGAGCAAATTACCGACCTGCCGGGCCGCGACGAGCTAAAAGCCGCCGGCTTGCTGGATAGCCGCTTGCCCAAAGATTTCGAAGTCCCAACGCCGATGATTTCTATGGCCGTTGACGAAGTGCCCTATGAGGACGAGCCCGAAGACGGCGAATTTGTCATGGATTTTTTGGCGGATGATGAGGCCGACGCCGAAGATTAAATGGAATTTTGCAACCGCTTTAAGCTGGACATCGCCTAAATCCCTGCATACGCTTAAGCATAACACATAAAAATAGGGGGTTGTTATGGGCCAAATTGGCGGACTGATGTTTTTCTTTGGGCTTGCGTCCATTGTTTTGTATTTTTTAAATTATGAACTCACATTGTTGATGTGGATTGATATGTGGGGCGAAACCGTTGCGTGGGTTATTCGTATCGGGCTTCTTGTTGCCGGCGGAGCGCTCTGGCTCTTTGATAGAAGCAATGACTCAGAACGCGCTGAATAGAGCGATTTGAATGTTTGACTGCGCGGGGCCTTCGGGCCCCGTTTTGCGTTTAACTGCGACATAACTCCAAGACGCTATTGCTGCGTCGCGGTCAAGCGGCTATCTATGTGAAAAATATAACAAGGAGCGGGCTATGCCGCATTGGACCGGAATACTTATCGTTGTCGTTCTCATCCTGATTTTCTTCGGGGGAAAAGGACGCATTTCCAATATTATGGGCGATTTGGGTAAAGGCATTACATCTTTTCGTAAGGGCCTGAAAGAAGACCTTAAGGACGCAAAAGATGCCGCCGAAGAGGCTATCGACATCACGCCGCCCAAAGATGAAGACAAAACGAAGTCTAAAAAATAACTGAAAAGACCCGCCATGTTACCCTCACTGGGCATGTTCGAAATGATCGTTATTGGACTGATCGCGATTATCGTGGTCGGGCCAAAAGACTTGCCGGTGATGATGCGAAAAGTGGGTCAATTTGTTCGTAAAATTCGCGAACTGGGCAATGAGTTTAAATCTGCATTTGATGATATTGGCCGCGAGACAGAGCTATCTGAACTTCGCAAAGAAATCAATGATTTGAAATCTCTCGGTAAGATTGGCGAATATTCTGACAAAGCGTTCGAAGACGAAATGCGCCGCCTCGACTCGGATATTCGTGCAGATGTAAAAGGCGAGCATCCCCGCGTTGAAACACCCAAAGCTGAAACGCCGCCTGCGCCAACGCCTGTTGTGCCCGCGCCAAAACCCACCGCAAAAGCAAAGGCGAAACCCAAGCCTAAGCCAAGAGCGAAGACGGCATCTAAACCCAAAACAACCTCTAAGCCTAAAGCCACCAAAAAAACGGGAGGCAAGGCGTAATGGGGGATCCAAAAATAGGGCCGGATGCAGACCAGCTCAAAGAACTTAAAAAAGCTGCAAGCCGTACAGCAAAACGTGAAGCAAATGAGATTGCAAAAACTTTTGACGCGGAAGACGCGGCGATGGAGGCCAGTAAAGCGCCGCTTCTGGAGCATTTAAATGAGCTTCGATCGCGCCTGATCAAGATGGTCATCGCCGTAGCGATTGCATTTGTGATTTGTTTGTTCTTCTCTGAATTTTTGTTCAAGCTTCTGCTGATCCCGTATGAAAAAGCTGTCGCTGCGTTGCAAGAAAGCGGACTGGCGCCAACGGATCTGATCTACACGCAGGCGCTCGGTGCATTTTTCGTGAAACTCAAAATCGCATTATTTGGGGCGATTGTTGTATCCTTCCCAATCATCGCTCATCAGCTCTATAAGTTCATTGCGCCGGGGCTTTACAAAAATGAGCGGATGGCATTTTTGCCCTATTTAATTGCCTCGCCTGTTCTCTTTATCGCGGGCGCATCTTTGGTGTTCTTTTTTGTCTTTCCTGTCGTTTTGACATTCGGATTGAAACAGCAATTTTCAACCGCGACCACGGCTGTTGCGCCGCTTCTTAATGTGACGGATTACCTCTCGCTTGCCATGACATTATTCTTGGTTTTTGGTATCGCGTTCCAGCTTCCTGTTCTGCTTTCCTTGATGGGGCGTGTCGGAATTGTCAGCGCCAAAGCGCTGCGCAAGGCGCGCCGCTACGCCATTGTTGGTATTGCCGCATTTGGCGCCATTGCCACGCCGCCCGATCCGTTCAGTCAACTCGGTCTCGGACTTGCGTTATATTTGCTATATGAGATTTCGATCATCTGCGTCAGCTTTGTTGAGCCTAAAGCAGAAAAAGATGACGACACAACAGGGGAGACGACAGCATGAAAAACTTAATTATTATGGGATTAGCCCTCTCGCTCGCAGCTTGCGGGGCATCTGATAAACCAAGCGGCGAGGTCGAGACGCAAATTGAATTACAAGCCGGCATGAAAGAACCCGTCGCGGCGGTGGCCAAAGACACGGACGGCTACCGCGTTATCATGGAGGCAGATTGCCCCGTGAGCAATCCCGAGGTGAACTCGGTTGATGATATGACGAAGTCCGTTAAGTGCGATGTCGATGCAACATTAGAGGCGGACTGCGCGCTTCCAAATCCGCAGATTAACTCTGTCGATGATATGACGAAAAAGGTGAGCTGCGATACGGAGCGGTCCGTTTTGGATAACAGCAAATACGCCATAAGAATTGAAGACGATCTTGCCAACCGTTTTTCGCGCCTCGCGCTGGATTGTGTGCAGCGTGAATACCCGAATAAAATTGCCCATGTGATGAATGGCGACGGGGATGTGAAGCCCCCGCGTGAGTTGCATCCGGCCTTTTATGGCTGTTTTGATATGCACAGCTCTGTGCATGGTCATTGGCTGCTAGTGCGTCTGCTTAATGTTGGTGATCAAGACGCGGCGTGGCGTGATGAGGCGATTACGAAACTGCAGACAAATTTAACGGCTGAGAACCTTGCAGGCGAGACGGAATATTTAATGACCGAAGGGCGCGCTTCATATGAGCGGCCTTATGGCTTGGCATGGGTGCTGCAACTGGGCGCGGAACTGCGTCAATGGGACGACCCGCGCGCGCAGCCAATGCTCGCTGCGATGAAGCCGCTTGAGGACGCCGCCGTGTCCAAAACGCGCGCATGGCTTCCCAATCTCGCTTATCCGATCCGCCTTGGCACGCATAACCAAAGCGCGTTCGGATTTGCGCTAATGTATGATTACGCCGTGGTAGCAGGGAACAAGGAATTTGCCGCCGAGCTTAAAGCCAAGAGCCTTGAGTTTCATAGGGATGATAAAAATTGCCCGATTAGCTACGAGCCCAGCGGGGAAGACTTCCTCTCGCCGTGCCTGCAAACCGCTGACCTAATGCGCCGCTTTATGAGCACCGATGAATACGCCGCATGGCTGACCGATTATATGCCGAATATTCCGACGGATGGGTCAAGCGACTGGCTCGCACCGGGCGTAGTTAAAGACGCAAGCGATGGTAAACTTGTCCATCTGGACGGCGTGAACTTGTCCCGCGCGTGGAATCTTGACGGTATTGCTGCGAGCCTACCCGATGGAGATGCGCGTATTGCGGCGCTTGAGGCATCTCGCGAATTGCATCTCACAACAGGTATTGCCGCCGTATCAGACGAGCACTATTCCGGCAGCCACTGGCTCGCG